>JAPLDU010000021.1 GCA_026391255.1 Bacteroidia bacterium
CCCCTTGCCCTAATTTTTATAGTGTTTACTTTCTCAGCAAATAAGTTGAAAATAATTTCCCGGCAGATCAAAATTTTATTTACTCAACTGTCAGGAACAAAGTACAAAATCTTAACAACTTGACATAAACAGCAGACCCTAGGTACTTTTCGTAATATTTATATGCATCGTGAGGCATATGTAAATAAAAATCATACTGATAGGCAATTTTAAAAAGCAATGAATAGTTCTCTGGTTTGGCTTCCAGCGCCTTTTTATATAAGATAAGCGCAGTATCATTCCTGTTAAGACTGTTGTTAGCATCTGCCAGTTCAGAATAAAGAGATGACAGAAAAGCTTTAGGAGGCATTAACTTCTTTAATGATTTTGTAAGGTATACCAGGCCAGTATCTGTATCACCAGAGCGATTTGCGGCTACTCCAAGATAAAAGCAGACTTCTGTTTCAGTAGAATCATTGTTCCATGCTTCTTTGAAATATGGTTCGGAAAGTTCATAGTCTCCATTTTTATAATAACTCATTGCCAGGTACTTTTTTGTAACCCTTGATTTCTCGTTATGAGATATGCATTTCTTAAATTCCACAATTGCAGTGTCGTAATATCCGGACAGGTAATAAATATAAGCATTGAGCCTTAATATTGCAACATTGTCCGTATCTTTTTCAAGGTAATGGTTTGTTATCATCATGGCATCATGATAATTGTTTTCTTTAATTGAAATGTTAGCCAGTCTGCTTACCGCATTCTTTTCATACGGCATTTTGATAAGGGCTTTCTTATAAAAATATTTTGCTGTGTCTAAGAAATCAAGCTGGTAATAACAATTAGCAATCTGCATTATTAAATAAAAATTGGACGTATCTGCTTTATATGATGGTAAAAGAAGATTTAATACTGATTCATAATCTTCGTTTTGTAAAAATAAATCGGATAGCTGATACTTAAAATAAATGTTCCCGGGGTAATATTTAGTAAGCTTGAGTTCATAATAAATTGCACTGTCAATTTCTCCTGCGAACTTATAGTTAGTCACTAATTCCTTAATAATTCTTATTTCAGCCGTATCTGATCTTAAGATCAATTTCAAAACTTCTATAGCATCGCTGATAAGAAAATTTATATCAGTTTTTTGGTACGACCTACAGGATTTATGAGTGATTTTCGCATCGAAAAATCATTTTCTGAACCAATTGCAAATGCTATTATAAATGCCCTTAAAATGACATCCCCGGTGGGATCCTGGTTATAATCAGGGGGACCCGGTATTTGTGCGCATGGTACTCCCTTTCCGTATAAAAATCAGGCATAAAATCAATTCCTGAAAATGATTTTGAATTTATTGGATTTTAGATTGATAAATTATCTGCTGCGGAATTTTGGCCTTCCGATTTATCCGGATCCTGGGGCATATACCGGTGATATGTCAGTAAATACCAGTAATTATCTTACAATTTTTATAAGATTATGACTATCCTGGTAATATGTTGATTTGAATAATGAAAGTCCACAAAATATAATCCTGCTTCCCATCCTGTAGTACTTATTTCAACCTGAGTGTCAGGATGACATTTTTTATTTAAAACTTTAATCCCCTCAACATTATAAATACACACATTTCCATCAGTTACATTATTTCCCGCAAAATCAATTTTTATCAACTTATCTCTCTGATCAACCATGACATGAAAATTCGTTTTGTATATGTCCCTGGAAATAATGTTCGTCCCCTTATCTCCTGCAAGAATCGCCTGACCGGGATTATTGTTATATGCATAGTCTTTCACGGTATAATTTCCGGCATCCGCAGGAACATCCAGACGAATCCACCCATAATGCCATAGTCCGGCCAATTTAATTCTGATCGCAAGATATTTATCAGTAATGCCGATCCAATGACCTGCTGTACCATTGTCATTCAAAGGAATCATCCATCCATCCGGAAAATACCAGCAAAATTGGCCAGAATTAATCGTATCCAGATAGTTTAATGCCAGTGGTGAATAGATTGAAAATGTATCACACAGAACTTCAGCGCCTGTATGATCAGATGTCATTTCAATTATTCTGTAATCTGACACCATTGTTGAATTGTCATGATTAAGAAGAAAATCATTTGTTCCATCATTGTCAATGTCAATATCAAACGTCCCCCATGATCCAACCGGTGCAGTAATAGTTGTATCAGGATCAATGTCGGTATATACAATCTGGGCATTCATCTTTGATACTGACCAGCAAATGAATATAATAAACATTATTTTCTCTTTTAAATTAAAGTGTTTCATAATTTTAAAATAAAAGTTAAACATAGTTGAATTGAATAATATTTCAAAATAAAAATTAATCTTCAGTAAATTAGGTATATATATAGGTGTTTGAACGTCTGCTCTTTGTCGGTTCAGATAATCAAGATCGTAACTATTCAGGTTGTTTAGGCTATAGACTGTTAGGCTTTTAGGGAAATTGAATTCATTTAATATTTCTGTTTTCCCTATTTGTCCTGTTACCTGATCCGCCACGGCGGATTGATACCGGATATTTATTTTTATCGCTTACAGTCTAAAAGCCTAAAGCCTAAAAGCCTGAGTACTTACTCAAAATCAATTTTAATGGTTGATTGTCAATTATAATGACTATACAAATTTATTATTGCTGCACCGGACTTCTTTTTCTGAAAATCTCGGACACAAAAATTGGTTCTTCCGACTAATGCGTAGGTAAAAAATTAAGTATTATTATTTTCAAATTTCTTTCTTCTTTTTTGATCGCCCAAAAAAGAAGCAAAAAAAGGCGCCACGAACGAGAATCCAATATGCACTTTTCGCACAGGCCTGCGCGATCGGGTCTGTGCATATTGGATTCCGCACCGTTCGTGGACGGCCAACGCACAAGTCCATTTATTTTATTAATACTACAAATCATGTAGTGGGCTGTATTTTAATCTATTATTTCAATATTTTTAATTTTTATAAATATAATTTTGAATTTTCGTATGTGCGTTGGCCAGTCGAACCGGCGAGCCAAGCGTCAGCGTGAATTCAGCAAAGCATTTGGAAATTCACAAAAGAGGCTTGCCAGCTTTTGTTGAATTTCCTGCTTTGCTGAAGAGCGGGGCGAAGCATCGGTTCGACTTGATTTTTTATTGCTTTTGTATCAAGACAAAAGCAAATATAATATAATAATTAATTGAATATATATGGACTATATCATATGAATTAGCATTTAAATTAAATTCCTGACTAATTCAAAGAAATAAAAATATTTTGATGATTACGACCTACGCAATTATCGGATGAACCCAAAAATACTTCAATGAACTAGCAGCACTTAGTGAAACATTGTTCTTCAGGTGGCAGAAAAGCCAGGTTATTATTCACAAAATCCATGATAATTGTATATTTCTCCAAAAATTCATTGCCAATTAAGGCAATAGAATTATTGCCGCTTGTAGATGCTTTCACATTTTCCAATTCCATGTCGCCAATTGAAATATGTTACAAAAATTTATAATCCATTTGTTTTATTTGTGTTTCAAAACCTGAGGTGTATTTTTCCGAAATGCTGTACGACAATGAATCATTAAATACTGGTTTGGAAAAAAATCTGTCCGGCAGAAGGAGTGAACCGTTATAAGCAACATCGACAATACAATCTAACTTGTGTTTTCCTGCAATAGTTACAGTGATCACAGGCCTGCCCAATTCATCAGTTTTCATTCTGACATGGTGAGCACTGCCGGGCAAAGGCAAATTCTCAGACTTGTCCGTTAATGTAATTTCCCTGCGATTATAATTTATCTGCCAGACAGAATTTCTCATTACATTTGCACCCAGTAATCCTGAGGATTGATATCTTTTCAATATTGGCATACAGGCCACGTCTTTGTTGCTTGCAGCCTTAATTTCCTTAAATTGTTTGTTGCCAATCTCAATGCTTTTAATATTATAAAAATCGATATTTTGTGTGTTCCCGTTAGTATCATATACAGTTTCTGAATTCATATACTTCAGATCGTAAACACCGGCAAGAGAATCTGTTATAAATGTAGGAGCGCCTGAGTCCAGAATAAATTCATGTCTTTTTTGTCCGGATTTTATTCCTATATTCAGCTTAATAAGCTTGTTGTTATAATCAAAAGGGACACGTGTTAAATTATTATTTATTCTGATACTTAAGGATGGGTTTTCTGAAGAATCATTTGTGATGTTTTTTGCTTTCATTTTGCAAACTGAATCTTCAGCTAAATATAGAACAGTAACTGGTGTGATCAACCCGGATTTACCGGTAGTTAAAGTTGAGTCAGTACAAATTTGATCATTCATCACATTAAATTTGTCTGAAGAACTACCAGAATAATTGTCCTGACCAGGAGCATTTACTGTTGTCACTGCCGTAAATAAAAGGATGATAATTTCCTTTCTCAAAGTTTTGGATATGCGCAGAAGACTTAAGTGGGGTTTTTCCAAATCATGGAAAACTTTTATTGTTGCGGCAATCAGAATGTTTTTCGGTAAATTAATGTCGTTGCAATTCTGCGACGCCCTTACACTGAACAATACCTCTAAAATAAAATTTGAGATTCGTGTGATCATGATATCCTCCTTTTTGGTTATTGAATGTGCGGCAAAATTCAGCACAACCGGAGGATTTTTACTTGATCTATGTCAAGAAATTCGGCGGGCAGTTTTTTTTCTTATTCTGCTTAAAGTCTCAGGTCTTATTCCAAGAAATGAAGCGATGTATTGTAACGGAACCTGATTAATAATTCCCGGCATATCGGTCAGCAACTGCAAATATTTTTCGATCGCCTGCTGATGGCTATAACAGCGATGAAGGCAATCAGTATATAAAAATTCTCTTTCTGCAATTAAACGACCGACGTTTGACCAAAATGGGTATTTCAGAAATAAATTTTTCAATTCATCAAATGGTATGATCAACAGATAAGTATCATCCAATGCCTGGACATTTATCGGAGAAGGTGTTTGGGTTATAAAACCTGAGGTTGAGCTTGCAATTGCATTATCTTTACAGAAGCATGTAGTAATTTCATTTCCTTCCTCATTAAAAAATGAACGCATTAAACCGGATAGAATAAACCCAAAATTCCAGCACATCTTTCCTTCTTCAACAAATAAAGCATTTTTTGAAATATGCTGCAGTTTCATGAATGGTACTGCCTTATTAAAGGCTTCTTCATCAAATAAAGTATTTTTCTGAAGAAAATTTTTAAAAAGCTCTATACCGGTCTTTAATTCCATGAAAAAATATTTAATATTTAAAATGAGTTACAAATTTACATTATTTTGTGAAGTTGTATTATTCGTGATACTAATTTTCAGGAACGAAGTAAACTGAAAATTTTCTATCAAACAATCTCCCGTCATGCCGGGAAAAGTTAATTCCTCCCTATTCCCAGGGACTCTGCAGCGGAATTTTGGACTCACGATTTATCCTGACCCTGGGTTACATACCTGTGGTTTTTCATTCTATTATAATTTTTTCAGTTTTGATTATTTCATTATCTGAAATCACCTGAATAAAATAAATCCCGGCATTCAGATCACTTCTTTCAATCCGGGTCATTGTTCCTGAAACATTCATTAACCTTAACGGTTTCCCAACCACATCCGTTATTCTTATACAGGCGTTTTTAAGTTCTTTTGTAAAGGAAACCTTGAACTCAGAAGTGACCTGGTCAGGATAAACAGAAATGTCAAATGATCCGAAACCGGATAACAGTAAGGAAGAACCCACAATGTTTGAACGGGAAGAAAAAATTACGATTATTTCTTTTTTACCAATTCCATCCCGCATTTTGAACATTGCCCCGGTCTGGATGAGGTTTCGTCAGGGTGCATAGGACAATAATAGCTGTTAGTTGCATTTTTGTCTTTCACCAGACTTTTTACTGCAAAGAAACGGTAGGATAGTCCAATGGTTGCCTGAAATTGTGAACCCACCTGAGTTTTGGTCATGTACTGATAGAGGGGAATATCACTGAGTGCAAAAACTGTAAATTTACCAACCGGATAGCTTATTTGGGGGGTAAAGAAGATTTTTTTATAACCGGTAGCTTCCGGATCATAATTCGGGTAGGCATAAAGAAGTATGTTTTTATTAAGTTTCATTTTATCGACCCATTCTCCACGAAACTGGACCGTAACTCCTAACTTCTCAAAAAAAGTTCTTCCGGCAAATAATCCAATGCTGGCAAAGTCTCCCAGTTTTTCACCCTGTGGGTTCCATCCTTTTTTTATATACATGGCGTTGGCAAATACGCGGAAATTCTTTAACGGGTAACCCCTGAAAAGAAATGTATAAAAGATGATATCCTGTGAACCTGAAGATAGCTGGACTGCCTGCGGATTGGTAATATAATAGCTTGTGCCAGAAAATGGTTCTGTCATTTTTGTGGAATCATTGTAACTTCCCAAAGGAATTTTATATCCCAGTCCGAGGGTTACTTCAGTCCTGCATTTTTCTTCTGTCCAGTTGATGATATCGTACCGGGGGAATATAATCAGGTCACCAATGCCCGAACTCTTATATGTGGTCGCTGGATTCTTATGTAACCCGATTTCCTCTTTATCAAAATAATTACCTGTTTCGATGGACATTGTAAAATATTTTGTCACCCCATAAGCCATCCTGAAATATTGATAAGTACTGTGGTAACTGTCAAAATATCTGGCAGTATCGGGGGAATCGCCGGAATAAAATTTATTTGTATTAATTATCTGGAGGTTTGTACTTAGTTCGACCTGTCTTTCAGAAAGAACTCCCTGGGATGCACCCCCCGCAATAGGGCTTCCGCTGCCTCCGCCGCAGCATTGAGAATATAATCGGCCATTGAAGAAAAAAATAATAAACGATACCAACAGGAATATCGTGAAATGGACTGATTTCATGATTATATTTTTATAGTTTACATTTATGAATTGCCAGAACTCTCATCATTGTGCCGGCCACAAGTAAATAGTGATTAAGGTCAGTGAGTAATGTTGAATTGTACCGTTCTTGTTCTATCTCCGTCTGTTAATCTGACAAAATATAAGCCGGTATTGTAATTTGAAGTGTTTATCTTAAGATTGTTATTTCCTCCGGGAAGTTCCGCAGTTTTAATATTTTCAATCAATTTGCCGGCGGAATTGAATATTTCCATTTTCACAACAGATGATGACGAAAGGTAAAAGCTGATTCCGGTTGTTTCATTTGCCGGATTTGGCATGATGTTTATAGTTGCAGGGTCATTGTTGGGCCTGAAAATACCAGAAGGAGATTGCAAGAAAGAGTTGATAGAATCTTGTAAAATAGTTGCATTGACTGTATTATTCGAATTATAAATAATTCTGTGATCAGTTCCTGCTAATGCAACAATCTTTGGCATTCCGGGAGTTCCATAATCACTATAGTTTATATGTGCATCAGAAAAGCTTGTTGAATATGCCGATTGGGGAACAGCAATTGAATTGGCCCAGCTGTCAAGTGAGGTACAACTTGTGTTTGCTAAATCATCAGCAAGATAAAAATAAACCTTTCCTGGATATGTTGTCTGATAGCTGTTAACTACATTATAAGATGTTTTTGTTGCAGGAACACAGGAAGAACAGGGCATAACCCAGATAAGTACGATCACTTTTCCGGAATCAAGTACGCTAAAAAGATCATGAGATACTCCTGCACAATCATTGCATGTGAAATTAGTGGCAGTGGTCTGAGCCATGCTGATAAAAGTAATGGCAATACAAAAGAAAGTGAATAAATGTTTTTTCATATTAATCATTAATTATTTTAATTTTTTTACCTGGCTTATCTTATCCTGCATAAGTCTGTAAGCTTGCATATCTTGCAATATATTTCACGGCAAAAATAACAATTCAGGATGTTTGCAAAAGTGCCGTTTGTATTCCACTCAAAAATTATAATTAATACAGAGGATATTACGGGAAATTTTTAAATAGCAGATCAGGCCGGATAATCTTTGTTTGCTATACATGGCGTAACATATAATGATAGAGGATGTACAGGTAATCAACGGATTTTCTAAATTTCTTCTAATTTTTGAAAGAATTCACCATTTGTAACTATTCAGGTTGTTTAGACTATAGACTGTCAGACTTTTTAGGAAAATTGAATTCAATTAATATTCCTGTTTTCACCATTTGTCCAGTTACCAGATCCGCTGCGACGGATTGATACTTAATACGTATTCTTATAGCTTACAGTCTAATAGCTTACAGTCTAATAGCCTGCAGTCTAATAGTCTACAGTCTAATAGCCTACAGCCTAATAGCCTACAGCCTAATAGCCTGAATAGTTACAGACTTAATAGTAATTGGTCCTTCATGTCCGAATGGAATTGCACATTAAAATACCTGTCCAGGATTGACCACTTTGTATATTTGAAGTGATCACAAAATCAGACGATTATGATCAATTCCTATATCATAAACCGGTGTTTTGCTCTCCTGAATCAAAAATTTTGATTTCAATATTTAAAACATATTTATCTTTGGGACGTTTATTTATCATTGAAATGAATGATGCTTAGAAAAACCGGACATATTAGTTTGATTGTGTTGTTACTCATATCAACAATGGGTATAACTATATACAAACATTACTGCGGATCGGTTTTAACAAAGCTAAGCATTGATGTTTTGCCGGATAATTGTTGCAAAGGACATTGCAACTGTTGTCACAATGAAATGAAGCAACTGAAGATTACAGATTGTTTTGAATCAACTGATGCAAATTATGATTTCAAAGCCAGTTTAACGAATATATTTGACCATTTCAATTATCCAATTGCCTTATTTGTTGCTACATATCAAGATATTACTTCCAATTTTCTTTTCTACAAGGTAAAAACCTGTGAGGATTTTAATCCCACAAAAGAGTTTTCTTCCGCTCTTTTGCAGGTTTTTCGTTTATGATTTTATCATAATCGTTTGGTTTTACCTGATCATAATATTCATACCTGTTCAGGTTGTTCAGGCTATAGACTATCAGGCTTTTAGGAAAATTGAATTCAATTAATATTCATTGTATCACTTTTCAGACTATTATTGATGCTTGTTACTATATACGCATTCTTATAGCCTACAGCCTAAAAGCCTACAGTCTAATAGTCTGAGTAGTTACCCATTTCTAATATCATAAATTATTTTAATATTTAATCAAATGAAAAAATACATTGTTCTTGCATTTATAATTATATTATCAGTTGGGAGTGCTTTTGCACAAAGCAAAAATGTCTCCGCAAATAAACCACATCAGGCAATTGATTCCACAAAAAATATTTCATACGTATGTCCTATGCATCCGGAAGTTATTTCTGCAAAACCCGGGAAATGTCCCAAATGCGGCATGAAACTCGAGAAAAAAGCAATAGCACTATATTCATGTCCTATGCATCCGGAAGTCACTTCTTTAAAGCCCGGGAAATGTCCCAAATGCGATATGGATCTGGTTAAAGTGGAAACTGCTGATACAACACGTATTCACAAACATTCCGGTAATTTACAGTAGAATTAATCAGGTCTCTCAACTCTTCTGACAGTTTGCCTTCAATGTCAGAATATCAGACCGACAGTTATTTTTTCCAATAGCTTATTCATTATATTTAGATCCGATTTTTACTTAGAAACTATTTTGAATTTTTAATATTTATCTATTATGTTATTCATATTCAACTTCTTTTGCATGCCCAAAAGAAGCAAAAAGGCACCACGAACGAGAATACAACATGCACTTTCGCACAGGCCAACGCTATCGGGTCTGTGCATGTTGTATTCCGCGCCGTTCGTGGACAGCCAACGCACAGGGCTTTCATCGTAACATTTATGAAAAAAAGAATAAGTGAAAACAAATCTTTTTTAATTATATAGCTGAAATAAATAGGTGCGAAGCATAAAATATAAAATTCCTTATCAACGAATTGCTGTTCGAGTGAAGTCGAGGATGGTGTCTGAGCTTGCCGAAGACCGAGACGGAACGAGTTCAATTCGTTAAGTCTTTTTTGCTTACTTTTTGTGACGACAAAAAGTAAGAAGAATAAATACAAAAATTCATTTGATAAAAATTCAAAACAGTTTCTTAATATTTTATTTTTCAATATATCGGATTAATTGCATTTTAGCTTTGCAACTTTATAAACTTTATAACTTTATAACTTTACACTCATTTAGTTCATGATTAACCGAATCGTCAGATATTTTCTTGAAAACCGGCTGATCACCCTGATCTTCCTGATAGTTTTCGTAGTTCTGGGTCTTGTTTATATGCCTTTCAACCTGAAAACAGGTTTGTTTCCCCGTGACCCGGTTCCGGTGGATGCTATTCCTGATATTGGCGACAACCAGCAAATAGTCGCGACCGAATGGATGGGGCGATCTCCCAGGGATATACAGGACCAGGTGACATATCCGTTAACCACCGCTTTGCTTGGAGTACCCGGTGTACAAACCATAAGAAGCACCTCCATGTTCGGTATGTCTTTTATCTATCTCATTTTTAAAGATAATGTTGAATTTTACTGGAGCCGGTCACGCATTCTCGAAAAACTTAACTCCCTGTCAGCAGGTACTCTGCCAGCCGGGGTACAACCAACACTGGGGCCGGATGCCACTGCCCTGGGACAAATTTACTGGTACACCCTCGAAGGTCGTGACCCGAAAACAGGAAAACCGGTCGGGGGTTGGGATCCGCAGGAACTCAGGACTATCCAGGACTTTTATGTTAAATATGGTCTGTCTGCTGCCGAAGGTGTTTCTGAGGTGGCTTCGGTGGGTGGTTATATCAGGGAATACCAGGTCGACTTGAATCCCGAAGTGCTGAAAGCCTTCAATGTATCGGTAATGGATGTGATGAATGCAGTTCGTAAAAGCAACCTCGACATAGGCGCTGAAACAATGGAATTGAATAATGTTGAGTACATTATACGTGGTCTATGGTATGTGAAAAATTTGAATGACCTTGAAATCTCAGTGGTTGCTGTGCGGAATAATATACCGGTTCGTATTAAGGATGTGGCGCACGTTTCATTTGGCCCGGCTACCCGGCGTGGGGGACTCGATAAAGAAGGCTCAGGGGCAGTCGGAGCAGTAGTGGTCGCCCGGTATGGGTCTAATCCAATGGAGGTCATTAAAAATGTTAAGGAAAAAATAAAAGAGATTGAAGCCGGAATGCCCCAAAAAACCTTGCCTGACGGCACAATTTCAAAAGTAACCATTGTTCCTTTTTACGACCGTACCAGCCTGATCAAAGAAACCATCGGCACACTCGAATCAGCCCTCTCTCACGAAATTCTGATCAGTATCCTGGTCATAATTATCCTGGTGATGAATCTCAGAGCGTCCCTGATAATAGCAGGGCTACTGCCCATTGGTGTTTTAATGACATTCATTCTCATGCGATTTTTCGGGATCGAGGCCAATATTGTTGCTTTATCCGGAATAGCAATTGCCATCGGTGTAATGGTCGACATCGGGATCGTTGATGTGGAGAACATACTCCGGCATCTGGAAATGCCTGAAAACAAAGGTATCCGGGGAAAGGAACTTCTTCAGGTAATTTACAAAGCAACTACCGAAGTACGTGCTGCGGTGGTCACATCCATCGCAACCACCATTGTGAGTTTCCTGCCTGTTTTTGCCATGCAGGCTGCCGAAGGAAAGCTTTTCCATCCACTGGCTTTTACCAAAACATTTGCACTCATATCAGCATTTATTCTCGGTATTGTTGTCCTGCCTACCTTAACACATATATTCTTTTCGATTCGTATTGATAGAGGAAAAATCCGCAAAATCTGGAATAGCTGCCTGGTAATTGCCGGTTTACTGTTTGTCATTTTCTGGCATACCTGGCCTGCCTTAGCAATGACAGCAATCGGGATAAATAATTTACTAGAAACCCGGTGGCCCAAAAAACGAAAGGAATTTACCAACTATATCAATATTGCCATTACAGTGCTTGTTGCAGCCTGGTATCTTTCAATCGAATGGCTGCCTTTAGGAGCTCACAACAGTGCATTTGTCAATTTCATTTTCGTGGTAGCAATTGTTGCTGTAATTCTCACTGTCCTGTCATCAATGGTACATTTTTATGAAGATATCATTCGCTGGGTACTGGCAAACAAAAAGAAGTTCCTTATTATTCCGGTAGTTACTCTGATTTTTGGCCTTTTGGTCTGGCAGGGATTTGATAAGGTATTTGGTTTTCTTGCTACAGGCGCTGAAAAAGCAGGCTGGAAAAATTTCAGGCAGACAGCTCTCTGGCAGGCTCCGGTCAGGTTTTTTCCGGGAACCGGCAAGGAGTTTATGCCATCATTAAATGAAGGGTCATTCCTGCTGATGCCTACAAGCATGCCACATTCAAGTATTGAGAAGAACCTGGAATACGTTGAAACACTTGATAAACGGCTATCTGCAATTCCTGAAGTTGAAATTGCCGTTGGAAAATGGGGTCGCGTAAATTCAGCACTCGATCCTGCTCCCGTACAAATGTTCGAGAATACTATCAATTATCGTCCTGAGTACATCCTCGACGAGAATGGCCAGCGGGAAAGATTTAAAGTGGATGAAGCCGGGAATTTTTTATTGAATATGGCTGAGATTAGAAAAGAAATAAATAGAAATACGGTTGAAATAAATAGAAATACGGTTGAAATAAATCGAAATACAAAAGAAATAAATGGAAATACGGTTGAAATAAATAGAAATACAAAAGAAATAAATGGAAATACGGTTGAAATAAATAGAAATACAAAAGAAATAAATGGAAATACAGTCGAAATAAATAAAAACAAAAAAGAAATTAATATAAATATAATTGAAATAAATATTGATAGTATTAAAGCAGCAAAGTACGATAAAGAGAAAGAACTATTTCTTGTTTTAGTGAATGATAAATGGCTGAAATTAGAAAAGCCTTATGAAAATATTTCAGTATATTTCAATAAATTTCAATCTATTTCTAATAATTTCAATGAATTCCAATCTATTTCTAAAAAATTCAATCTATTTCAATTTATTTCTAATAATTTCAATATATTTCTGATTAAAGATAATCATGGTGAATACTACCGTCAATGGCGTCCTCAGATAAAGAACCCAAATGATATCTGGAATGAAATTGTTAAAGTAACAAACATTCCGGGCCTGACTTCCGCTCCAAGGTTGCAACCAATCGAAACCCGGCTGGTAATGCTTTCAACGGGTATGCGGGCCCCGATGGGTCTGAAAGTGTATGGTCCCGACCTGAACTCAATCGAAACGGCCGGAATGATCTTCGAACAGGCATTAAAAGATGTGCCATCTGTAAAAGCTTCATCTGTATTTTACGATCGTGCAGTGGGAGCTCCTTATCTCGAAATCAAACTCAACCGGGAAGCAATGGCCCGTTACGGAATGAGCGTGAGTGATGTGCAGGAAGTATTGCAGGTGGCAGTGGGTGGTATGGTTCTTTCTTCATCTGTAGAAGGACGGGAGCGGTTTCCGATGAGAGTTCGTTATGCCCGTGAGTTGCGTGATAATCCTGATGATCTGAAACGCATCCTGATCCCCGCAATGAATGGAGTACAGGTTCCTTTGAGTGAGATAGCAGATATTGATTATACCCGTGGAGCACAAATGATCAGGAGCGAAAATACATTCCTTACCGGTTATGTTATTTTCGATAAAAAAGAAGGAAAAGCAGAAGTGGACGTGGTGGAAGAAGCAGCCAAAATACTGCAACAAAAGCTTAGCTCGGGTTCCATAAGCCTGCCGGAGGGAGTCACGTACAAATTTTCAGGTAATTACGAGCAGGAACTCAGGGCTGCAAAAAGATTGACAATTGTTATACCCATTAGCTTGATACTGATTTTGCTGTTGCTTTATTTTCAATTCAGGACTGTTACCGCTTCCATCATTCACTTCTCTGGTGTATTCGTTGCTTTTGCAGGTGGTTTTATCATGTTATGGTTATATGGTCAGGACTGGTTCATGAATTTCTCTGTGGCTGGTCTGAACCTGCGGGATATGTTCCTGATGCACCCGGTTAATCTGAGCGTGGCGGTCTGGGTCGGATTCATTGCCTTGTTCGGTATAGCCACCAACGATGGCGTAATTATGGGTACTTATATTCACCAGGTATTTGAAGAACGTCATCCTGCAACTGTTCACGATGTAAGGGAAGCTGTTGTTGCCGCAGGATTAAAACGTGTGCGACCTGCAATGATGACCACTGCTGTTGCTGTCATAGCTTTGCTGCCTGTTTTATCATCTACCGGTAAAGGCGCCGATATTATGGTTCCCATGGCAATACCCATGTTTGGAGGTATGGTAATTCAGGTAATGACAATCTTTGTGGTTCCCCTGCTTCAGGCAATATGGAGGGAGAGGGGGTTGAAGTAAAATACATAGAAATAAGTTGAAATACATTGAAATAGAAATACATAGAAATAAGTTGAAATACATAGAAATAAGTTGAAATACATAGAAATACATAGAAATACATAGAAATAAGTTGAAATACATAGAAATACATAGAAATACATAGAAATAAATTGAACTAAGTTGAATTATTTTGATATAGGAACTCATAGAAATAAATGAAAATATAATTATGGAAAATTCAAATTTCATAGAATTGAAAGATCTTGAGGTCTATCAATTATCCCGCCAGTTATCATCATTAGCTTGGAATATTTACTGCAGGATGAATTTTGAAGATAAAAAATTGTTCGGGGATCAATTTCTTCGGGCTGTTGATTCTGTTGGAGCAAATATTGCCGAGGGTTATGGCAGGTTTTATTATCTTGATAAAGTGAGGTTTTATTATTATTCCAGGGCTTCTCATTATGAGGCATTTAATTATTGGCTCCAATTGCTGTTCGAACGGGGAAAAATATCAAAGGAAGAATATGATACAATAATAGAAAAATCTTCAGTTTTGCTCGTAAAACTGAATAATTTCGTAATGATAAATACAAAAAGAGGAAGAGAAAGACATGAAAAATTATTATAAAAATCACATTTTCAATATAAACAGATTACTAAACTTACATAATCAATCTGTTTATTTTAAAAAACTTAATTGTAATTGGTTTTTTAGATTATTTCTGTTAATTTCTACTAATTACAATTTATTTCTATATATTTCAATGTATTTCTATTTATTTCATCCTATATCAACTTATTCCCAACAGGATTCATTAAAGGCTTACATGGAAATTGCATCAAAAAACAATCCGACGGTACATCAGCGATATTATGAATATGAAGCGGCTTTGCAAAAAGTACCACAGGTAGGTAGTTTACCTGACCCTGACCTGAGTCTGGGAGTATTTCTCAAGCCGATGGAAATTGTAAATGGGAAACAGGTGGCTGATATCCGGCTGATGCAAATGTTCCCATGGTTCGGTGAACTGAAATCTGCAAAAGACGAAATGACCCTGATGGCAAAGACAAAATTTGAGTCGTTCCGTGATGCTGGATTGCAGTTGTCCTATGATGTACAACGTACCTGGTATGATTTGCATAAGATCAGGCAGAATATCAGAATATCAGAGAAAAATATTGAATTACTTCGCTCAATCGAGAGATTGGCAGTTGTAAGGTTCCAGTTTCCTCCGGCAGGAAACAATGCTTCAACACCCGGCAGGGCATCAATAGCTGGTTCCAATCAGGCTAATACATCAGGCTCATCCGTTATGCAGAGCAGGGGCGGAAATCAGGGCAATAATCCGGGATCAGCTTCATCTTCAATGCCGGGTAACCCGATGGGATCACCTTCCGGTGGTTCTGCACTTACAGATGTATACAGGATACAGATTGAAACCGGTGAACTTCAGAACAATATTGAACTTTTAAAAAGCCAGTGGAAAACCATTGCTTCACAGTTCAACAGCTACCTGAACAGGCCGCCGGATGCACTTGTAACCATCCCGGATACCTTAATTGCCGATGACTTTCAGCCATCATTACTGTCTTTGTCAGATAGTTTTCCGGGAAATAATCCCATGATGGAAATGATTCAGTTTGAGCAGCAATCTCTCGAAGCGCGAAAAAAAATGGTCACTAAAATGGGCTTCCCGATGATTGGTTTCGGAGTAAATTATTCCCTGATAAATAAAAGCGATATGTCTGCTTCATCAATGAACGGGAAGGATATGATCATGCCAATGGTCACTGCAACTTTGCCCATTTATCGCAAAAAATATAAGGCGATGCAAACAGAAACCGAATTATTAAGAAAGGCTGATATGCAAAATTACCAGGCTACGGCTAATGCCCTTCATACCGAGTATTATCAGGCAATGCAATTATACCAGGATGCACATCGCAGGATAAAACTCTATGCTGATCAATATCAGTTGGCAGCAAAATCTCTCGATATAATGATCAAAAACTTTTCTTCCTCAAGTTCTGATCTGACCGACATTTTGCGTGTCAGGCAACAATCACTTGATTACGAATACAGGCAAATGGAAGCTGTCGCAGATTTCAACACATCAATAGCCTGGCTCAAAAGATTAGAAATACGATAGAAATAGAAATACTTTGAAATTCAATAGAAATACAATAGAAATAGAAATACTTTGAAATACAATAGAAATAGAAATACTTTGAAATACAATAGAAATATAATAGAAATATAATAGAAATACTTTGAAATACAATAGAAATATAATAGAAATATAATAGAAATACTTTGAATTACAATAGAAATATAATAGAAATACATTGAAATTCAATTGAAATATTATAGAAATACATAGAAATAAAATGAAAATGGAAATATGTAGAAATAATTTGATTCACTTAATGATAAATCGAACAAATAATAAATCGTAATAATGTGAAATACAATATAATAGGTGTTAAATATTTGAATCATATATATTTTTTATCTCAAATATTTCTACATATTTCTACATATTTCTATGTATTTCAATTTATTTCTATGTTTTTCAATGAATTTCAAATAAAATAAGAATTATGAAACGACAAGCAATTTATATCATCAGCACATTGATAATAGGAATTTCTCTTGGCTGGGTATTCTTTCATTCCACGGGAAAGAATAATGTAAAATCCGGCCAATCTGCCGAAGTTGAGAAACATACAATATGGACATGTGCCATGCATCCGCAGATCAGAAAGCAGGAACCGGGTAAATGTCCTATTTGCGGAATGGACCTGATCCCGCTGAACCTCGGTGGACCAACGCTTGATTCAGGCGCAATACATATGACAAAGGAAGCAGCTCAGTTAGCAAATGTCCATACTTCAACAGTTACAAAACAAAATCCGGTAAAGGAAATACGTCTGTATGGTAAAGTACAGGCCGATGAACGGCTTTTACAAAGCCAGGTATCATATCTGCCGGGGCGAATTGAAAAATTGTTTGTAAATTATACAGGCGAAATAGTCAGCAAAGGACAATCCCTGGCTGTTATATATTCACCCGACCTGGTTGCGGCTCAGCAGGAACTAATCGAAACAGCAGCGACAAAACAATCTCAACCAGTCTTGTACGAAGCAGCAAAAGAAAAACTTCGTCATTGGAAACTCAGCGAAGACCAGATTATTTCCATAGAAAGATCGGGTAAGATAAAGACCAATTTTGAGGTATATGCCAATACAACGGGAATCGTGTCAGCAAGGCGTGTAAACAATGGCGATTATGTTTCCCAGGGTTCGGTATTATTTGATGTTGCTGATCTTTCGCAAGTCTGGATAATGTTCGATGCTTATGAAAGCGATCTTCCCTACCTGTCTCGGGGTCAAAAAGTAACATTTACACTCCAGGCAATCCCCGGTGAAAAATATTCAGGCAATATCACATTTATCGATCCTGTACTTGATCCTGTTAACCGTGTTGCCAGGGTTCGTGTTGAGGTCAGCAACCGGGAGGGAAGATTTAAGCCTGAAATGTTTGCAACCGGCATTGTTGAAGCAAATCTGGATCAATACAAAAATAATATAGTTATTCCGGGAACGGCAGTATTATGGACCGGCAAGCGCTCGATCGTTTATGTGAAGCAAACCGGAACAGATGAAATGGTCTTTAAAATCCGCGAAATAGAACTCGGACCAATGTTAGGTGACAATTACGTGGTGGTAAATGGATTACGCGAAGGAGAAGAAATTGTGACACAGGGTGCATTTAGTGTGGATGCCTCTGCACAGCTTGAAGGAAAGCCCAGTATGATGAACCCGCAGGGAGGACAGACTTCCTCGATGCCGGGAATGGATATGTCTGATGCTAACAAATCTCAGGATAGTAAAAACATGCCGGGAATGAATATGCCGGATACACCGAAGTCTGGCAAATCCACAGATGATGCACCAGCCGGGAATTCCACTTTTCAGACCATTCAGCACACCACTTTCAGTGTTTCCGGCCTTTGCGATATGTGCAAGGATCGTATTGAAAAAGCTGCCAGATCTGTAAAAGGCGTATCAACTGCTGTATGGGATGTGCAAACCAAAAAAATCGATGTGGGATATAACGTGATGAAGACCAGCGTTGATTCAATCAAAAAGGCCATAGCAAATGCAGGGCATGATACAGAAGAAATGAAAGCTGAGGATAAAGTGTACAACAGCCTGCCTGAGTGTTGCAGGTACAGGAAATAAAGATTTATAAATCTACAAAAAGTTCTTCCCTGTTTTTGTATTATTTTCCAGGTAAAAATTTTCAATATTCATTTAATTGGAGTATTTTTACAAATAGTATTACAATGAAAATTTTACAATGAAAAGATTTATTTTTCTTTCGTTGTGTGCATTAATGACCTGTTTGACTTTCGGTCAGAGTGGGATTCAGACAATATACCTTCCACAAGGCTGGAGTATGTTTTCCACTTACATTCAGCCTTCTTCCGCTAATATTAGTAATGTGATGTCTCCGGTGGTATCACAGATATTAATCGTAAAGGATGGAGATGGTAATGTTTTCTGGCCTCAGTATGGCGTTAATCTGGTCGGAAATATGCAGAATGGCAAAGCTTACGAGGTAAAGATGAATACTGCCCAAAACCTTATCATTGCCGGCTTGCAGCTTGTACCTGAAAATAATCCTCTGATTTTACCACAGGGCTGGAGTATGATCGGTTATTTGCGAACTTCCCCTTCACGGGTTGACAGTACATTTTCTCATGTTGTCAATAATGTGCATATCATTAAAGACGACAATGGAAGTGTATATTGGCCCTTACAGGATGTGAACCAGATTTTGTTTATCAGGCCTGGCAAAGGTTATCAGATCAGGATGCTGAATGCCGATACTCTCAATTATTTATCAAGTGCTTTTCATTGCGGAACCGATGTGATTACTGATTTTGACGGGAATACTTACAACACGGTTCAAATCGGCAGCCAGTGCTGGATGAAGGAAAACCTGGCGACCACACATTATTCTGATGGTTCTGCTTTGGTGGATGGAACAAACGCTGGCGCTATTATAGGAAACTATACCACAAAGTACTGGTTTGTTTTCAATAACAACATTTCATTTAAAGAAACATTTGGATTGCTCTATACCTGGGCAGCCATCATGAATGGTTCTGCAAGCAGCGCTGCCAATCCAAGCGATGTACAGGGAATTTGTCCCGCCGGATGGCATGTGCCAAGTGATGCGGAATGGAAACAAATGGAAATGTTCCTTGGCATGAGCCATAGCCAAGCTGATTCAACCGGTTGGAGAGGAACAACAGAAGGTGGAAAATTAAAAGAAGCCGGAACAACTCATTGGACAAGCCCAAATACGGGAGCTGTCAATTCCAGCGGATTCACTGCTTTGCCTGGAGGCATTCGCTACGAATTTGATATTGATTTATTCTACTATATTGATAGTCTTGGCTACTGGTGGACGACAACCGGAAACAATGCTTCGGGCGCACTAGTCCGACACTTGAGATACAATAATGCACAGGCATATCGGGACTATTACGAAAAGACTATTGGTTTTTCGGTTCGATGCCTCATGGACACATTGCCATCAGTTACCACTTCCGGCATCTCAGGCATTACCCAGCCCACTGCCACATGTGGCGGTAATGTTACGGCTGATGGCGGTGCAACTGTTACTGCCCGCGGTGTCTGCTGGAATACAGCCGGTAATCCCACCATTGCAGATTCACATTCCAACAATGGTTCCGGTATAGGAGTTTATACTAGCAGTCTTTTCGGATTATCTGCCAATACCACCTATTATGTCAGGGCATACGCAACCAACATGATTGGTACATCATACGGAAATGAAGTAGTTTTCACAATCCCAGCTACTGAATTAATCCCCGACGGTTATGGCTCGTATTCATCTACCATCACCTTCTCATCATTTTTACCTGGCCAGATGCTGACGAATATTAACCAGTTAACCGGTATTTGTGCAGTGATGGAACATTCATTCCTTGGCGACCTCGAAATGACCCTAACCTGCCCGAACGGAACAACCGTTGATTTGAAACATTTTCCTGGTGGTTGTACCGGCAACTACATGGGTATTCCTGTTGATGACGACACTAATCTTGCTCCCGGCACAGGCTGGGAATATTGCTGGACACCAAACCCGACCTATGGTACCATGAATGCAGAATGTGCCAATTATTCCACCTTACCTTCAGGTTCATATGCAACATATTCCCCTGTCTCAGACCTGATAGGTTGCCCCCTCAACGGCGACTGGACGTTTACCGTTATTGATGTTTGGACATCGGATAACGGTTATGTATTCGGCTGGAGTCTTGATTTATATCCGACAGGAAATTGATTTAGATTCAACAAAATTGCCTGTATATCTCGATTCTCAGGGGTATTTAACAATATCTTATATCTTGTCAGTATAATTGCGATATTCAGACTACTGAGTAAAAAAACTCAATAAAAAAAAGTACATTTTATTTATGTCGTACAACACACTTTAACTTCCGAATAAAATTTCATTATTTACCTACATATCAAGGTAATAAATCTAAAAATATTTTTATTTCTGTTATTTTTTAATTTTGTCTTAAAATAATATATGAAATATCAAATATTAAAAAAAATATTGTTTAATTTTGTATTGTATACAGATTATATTTTTTTTAGTACTAGATAAGAATTAAAAATAGTTACCATGAAATCAATTGTTATTTCATTCATTCTGATGATATTTTGTACAGCAGTTATTCTGGCACAGTCAGGCACTGTGAATAATTTTCAGAAAATCAGCGACACACAAGGTAATTTTACTGGAATTTTGAATTCTGATGATGAATTTGGTGAACCTGCATATATCGGAGATCTTAATGGTGATGGGATATCTGATATTGCAGTAGGTTCAAGATACGACAACGACGGAGGTACTGACAGGGGAGCGGTATACATATTGTTTATGAATAGTAATGGTACTGTTAATAGTTATCAGAAAATCAGTGATACACAGGGCAATTTTAATGATCCTCTGGCTGATAACTCCTATTTCGGATGGACGGTGACTGGTATTGGAGATTTGAATGGTGACGGACATCCTGATATTGCCGTAAGTTCCTTTAATGTTTCAATGGTCTGGATAATATTTCTGAATGCTAATGGTACTGTTCAATCTTATCAGAAAATTGGTGATGGATTAGGAGGATTCCCTGCCGGAGTAATTTCATCTGGTGATTTTTTTGGGATCTCTGTAAGATCAATTGGTGATTTTAATAATGACGGGAAACAGGAGATTGCAGTGGGCGCTGAAAAAACCAATGACGGGGGCACTGCTCATGGCGCATTTTATATTTTTAATTTAACCAGTAGCGGAACAGTTCAATCTTATCATAAAATCAGCCAGACATCAGGAAATTTTACAGCAACACTGACTACTGATTGCAGGTTTGGAAGAACAATAGTTCCTATTGGTGACTTAAATAGCGATGGTGTTACTGATCTGGCTGTGTCTGCCATATTCGATAATGATGGTGGAACTCACCGAGGGGCATTTTACATTTTATTTATGAATCAGAACTATACTGTAAATTCATGGCAGAAAATAAGTGACACTCAGGGTAATTTCACAGGGGTTCTGGATGATAATGATCAGTTTGGGATAGGGTTAAGTGGTATTGGCGATTTAAATGGTGACGGAACTCCCGATATTGCTGTGGGTGCAAACCAGGATGATGATGGGGGAGAAAACAGGGGAGCTGTATGGATATTATTTTTGAATACATATGGAACAGTTAATTCGTTTCAAAAAATCAGCAATACTACCGGAAATTTCAATGCAGTTCTTGATAATGATGATTATTTTGGTGGTATTATTAGTTTTCTCGGTGATTTTAATAATGACGGGCATCCTGAAATTGTTGTAGGCGCTCCATATGATGATGATGGCGGCTATAACCATGGTGCTGTTTATATTATATCTTTAAATACATACTGTAATTTTGACCTTGATTTAGGTAATAATATAACAATCTGCCAGGGTCAAAACATAACACTTAATGCTACTGTACCAGGAGGATCCTATATCTGGTCTAATGGATCAACTTCTTCAAACATTCAGGTAAATTCAGAAGGGACATATGCAGTAACTGTTACAAATCAATGTAAATCAGTATCTGATTCCATTGATATCGATGTATCATTATTACCAATAATAGGTTTTGCAGGTGATACCAATATTTATCAGGGACAGTCGGCTATACTTGATGCCGGATACTGTAATTGTACCTACCATTGGTCAACAGGTGCAAATTCTCAAACATTAACAATTACCGATCAGGGTACTTATTCCGTAACTGTTACCAACAATAATAACTGCACTGCATCAGGAAGTATCAATGTTACAGTATCAATTGCTCCTCCCGATTCACCCGGATGGACAATTACAAATACAGGAGCTAACCATACAATTCTGATTCCAGAAAATATTCCTATCACTTTTAATGGGATACAAATTGAACCTGGAGATTATATCGGCGTTTTTTATAGCCTGAATGGCGTACCTACCTGTGGTGGTTATATTGAATGGACAGGGATTTCAGTTGCAATCACAGCCTGGGGAGCCGATCCGGCAGCAGGTGGGAATAATGGATTTACATCAGGTGAAAATTTTATATGGAAAATATGGGACGCATCTGCAAATACTGAGTGTTATGCTGAAGCTGCTTATAATACAATAAATTTTCCTAATGCTGGAAATTATGTGACCAACGGAATGAGCGGACTTAATTCACTTACTTCATATCAATCATTTCCTTCCTGGAACTATACCATTACAAATAATAATCATACAATTTTAATAACTTCTTCAATTCCAATGATTGTGAATGGCAGTCCAGTTCAGCCTGGAGATTTTATCGGTGTGTTCTACGATTCATCAGGTACCTTAGCCTGTGGTGGTTATATAAAATGGATGGGAGTCACAACTTCAATCGCTGCATGGGGTTCTGATCCAACAATGGGTAATTATAGCGGCTTTTCTACTAATGAGACTTTTAAATGGAAGATATGGAAAATATCGACCAATATTGAATATTCAGCGTTTGCAACCTATAATACTATTATTTGTCCTAATGCAGGTGAATATGTAGGTAATGGTTTAAGCGGAATCTCTTCATTATCCGGATTCAATTCAGAGGGTCAGGCTATTTCCCTGCCTTCGGGATGGAGTATTTTCTCTACTTACATTTCACCCGTCAGCCCTGTTATTTCTGATGTATTTAGTGGTGTTAGCAGTATGTTAATAACAAAAGATGATAATGGAAATGTTTATTGGCCTCAGTATAATATTAATCTTATTGGTAATTTATCAATCGGGAAAGGTTACCTGATTAAAATGAATCAATCATATTCCCTTTATATCACCGGGCTGGCTGTACATCCCGAAAATACTCCCATAAACGTACCCTTTGGATGGAGTATTATCGGTTATTTAAGACAAAGTTCTGCATCGATAGTTAGTATATTCAGCAGTACAGTTAGTTCGGTAAATCTTGTGAAAAATGGTAATGGCCAGGTTTATTGGCCATTATATAATGTCAATCTTATTGATAACATGAACCCTGGTGAAGGATACCAGATAAATACAAATGCTGCGCTTACTCTCACCTATCCCCAGAACTAATAACCGATATATTAATGATTTAATTTGTGTTTGTCAATAATGGCAGTAGTTTTGATTTAAGAATATCAATTAACGACTTATAATTTTAGAAGTAGCTGATAATCTTAAATCTAAAATCGTTAACTTAACGAAGCGATCTCACGAATACCTTAAGAAATAAAAAAATAGTTGTGAGTAATCCTTGTTCTTAAATCAGTATTATTGACTTTAAAGACAGACTCTAATTAAAATCTCTTTCAGCAAAGATTGTGAGTTACTTCAAATACGCTAAATTTGCAGTTTAATTCCATCTATGCTTGAAAAGATATCTGTCTTTTTTAATAAGCTGGTCCAGAGTATGGTGACCAAGATCAGAATTATCTTTCTTTCACGGTTTTTTCTGCATTTTCAAAAAGAGAAAGATGAACCGGAGGAATGTGTGATCTTAGGGAATGGACCCGGCCTGAATACCCTGATTGAAAAACACAGGCAATTCCTCGGCGGTAAATCCCTGATCTGTGTCAATCACTTTGCAGAAACCAGACTGTTCCAGGAGCTGAAACCAGCCGTTTATGTGCTGGGCGCTCCTGAAATGTGGCTCGACGATGTGGAAGAATATTATTTCAGGAAAGGAGAAAATTTGTTCTCAGAAATTGCATTGAATACCAGCTGGAAAATGCGAATGTTCATCCCCTGGAGCGCACATAAATCAAAGAGATGGCAGCAAAAGATCAGGCGTAATCCCAACATCAGCATCCAGTATTATAATCCGACCCCGGTGGAAGGATTCCGCTGGTTCTGTAACCTCTGCTTCCGGGATAATCTTGGTATGCCACGGCCCCACAACGTTATGATACCTTCCATCATGATAGCCATTAATTCTTCCTGGTCTGTGATTTATCTTGCCGGGGCCGATCATTCCTGGCTTAAGGATGTTTGGGTGACAGAAAATAACGAGGTTCTTCTCAGCCAGAGACATTTTTATGATCAGGACACAGCTCAGCCAAAGCCAATGGATAAATTGGGAAAGGGATCCCGGCGACTACATGAAGTCTTAATGAAATGGGTATATTCTTTCAGGGGATATTTTGAAATTGAAGCCTATTCCCATAAGATGAACAGGAAAATCATTAATATTACGCCCGGATCTTACATCGATGCATTTGAACGTTTGGATATAGATAATACAATAGAAATACGATAGAAATACAATTGAAATATTATAGAAATAAGTAGCTGTAATTCATGTAATTTAAATAAAGTTATTTAAGAACAGAAAATATGGAGCATATTCCCGTTGTATTGGTCATCATACCGGCACGTGGAGGTTCAAAGGGTATTCCCAGGAAAAACCTCAGGATTCTCAACGGTAAACCACTTATCTGGTATTCCATCAATACAGCCCTTCATTCGGCATATAGACCTGATGTTTACGTGAGCAGCGAAGATGAAGAGATACTCACTATGGCCCGGAAGTTCGGCGCTCAGATACATACACGCCCGGCTGGTCTTTCAGGAGACAAAACGACCCTTGATCCGGTGATCATTGATGCATATCATGCTATTTCCGCTTCTACGGGAAAAAATTATGACCTGGTGATTACTCTTCAGCCTACCTCTCCGTTGTTAATGATACGTTCCCTGGATTCAGCCATTGATAAAATACTGACAAAACCGGATATAGATACGATACTCTCTGCCACTGATGACACCCACCTGACCTGGAGACTTGAGGACAATGAATTTATACCCAATTTTGCAAGAAGACTGAACCGGCAGGAACTTGCACCTTTATACCGCGAGACCGGGGGATTCCTGATATGCCGGTCAAAAGTGCTGACTTCCGGCACACGGATCGGAAAAGTGGTTGACCTTCACTTGTTATCAGGAGCTGAAAATATTGATATTGATTCTCTCAGTGACTGGAACCTGTGTGAATATTACCTGAATACCAAAACCATCCTTTTTGTGGTATCGGGTTACCCGGAAATAGGCCTTGGCCATGTGTACAATACTCTTGCACTTGCAGATGAAATCACCGATCATGAAGTGGCATTTCTTACAGATAATAAAAGCGATCTTGCTTATGAGAAAATTGCCAGGTCGAATTACAAGGTTTACCGGCAGAAACACGATAAAATAATCCAGGACATTAAGGAAATAAAACCTCATGTGGTGATAAACGACATCCTCGACACCACCGAATCATACATTAAAGCGCTGAAAAAAAACAAAATCTGTGTGATCAATTTCGAGGATATAGGAAGCGGGGCAAGGTATGCTGATTTGGTGATCAATGCAATGTATCCTGAAATGGGTAAATTGCCAGGTCATTTTTACGGTCATAAGTATTTTCTGCTGAAAAATGAGTTTATGTACTCCAATCCCCGTTCAACTCCTGGTAAAGAAGTCCGCAATGTGCTGATCACTTATGGAGGTGTCGACCCCAATAACTATACATTTAAAACCTTATCGGCCATTTACGGGTACTGCAGTAGCCATAATATCAGCATTAATGTGGCAGCAGGGTTGGGTTATAAAATGTACGACTCAATCAGTAATTTTCAAAATATCGTCATCCATCGTGATTCCGGCAATTTGTCCGACCTTATGGTAAATGCTGATCTGGTATTTACTTCGGCTGGCCGGACTACATTTGAGGCTGCATCGGTAGGCACTCCTGCCATTGTTATGTCGCAGAATGCACGCGAAGCCACTCACTTTTTTGCCACTTCAAAGCATGGTTTTATCAACCTCGGACTGGGTTATCAGCTTAACGAAAGTTTTATCCTTCAGGAATTCACGGAGATTTGTAATAACCATTCCCTGAGAATCAATATGCATGAAATGTTACTGAAGAATGATATCAGGAGCGGGAAAAAAAGAATCATGGATCTGATCAGCGGAGCCATCCGATATTATTACGGATAGTGAGCAGGTAATAGGCTATTAGACTGTAGGTTTAGAATTTGTATCAAGAATCAGGACAATTTGTGAAAATAAATATTAATTGTACTTAATTATCCTAAAAGTCTGACAGTCTATAGCCTAAACAACCTGAAAAGTTACGAAATAATTTATTAAGTATGCATTTAAAAGAATTTATTGATCAGCATGATTTTATCAGGCCTTGCATCAGGAAGCCTTTCATTATTGCCGAGGCAGGAGTGAACCACGAAGGCTCGATGGATCTGGCAAAGAGGCTGATTGATGAGGCGAAGGAAGGCGGAGCACATGCCATCAAATTCCAGTCATATAAAGCGGAGACCATTGCCTCAAAGGACAGCCCTTCATACTGGGACCTAAGCAAAGAGCCTACCACCAGCCAATATCAGTTGTTTACGAAGTACGACAAATTCTGGAAAAATGAATTTGAAGAACTCAAAAAATATTGCGACCAGGTAGGTATTGAATTCATTTCCACACCTTTTGATATTGAATCGGCCAATTTCCTGAATGACCTGGTGGATGTTTTTAAAATTTCATCTTCCGATATTACCAATAAACCATTCATCAGTCATATCTGCAGGTTTGGGAAGCCAATAATATTATCGACCGGTGCATCCTATCTTTATGAAATAGAAGAAGCTGCCGGCTGGATCGGTAATCACGGGAATAAGCTGGTGTTGCTGCATTGCATCCTGAATTATCCCACAGAAGATAAAAACGCAAACCTGGGAATGATTCTGCAGTTAAAAAGTAAGTTTCCCGGAACGATGATCGGTTATTCGGATCACACCCTTCCCGGAAACATGAAGGTACTTGAAATAGCTACACTTCTGGGCGCATCGGTACTCGAAAAACATTTTACTTTTGACAAAACCTTACCCGGTAACGACCATTACCATGCTATGGACAAAGAAGACCTGAAGATATTCGTGAAAAATCTTGACCATACCTTCAGCCTGATCGGGAAATTCAATGTGACCTCTTTACCTTCGGAGGCGCCCGCCAGGAAAAATGCCAGGAGAAGTCTGGTTGCCCTTAGAAATGTACCTGCAGGAAAGATCATCGAGCCCGCTGATCTCACATGGAAGAGACCGGCATCCGGTATCAGCCCGAAGTTTATTGATGATATTACCGGGAAAAAAGCCCTGGTTAATATTTCAGAAGATACTGTTTTACAATTTAATATGTTTGAATAATATGAATTTACCCGGAAAATTAAATGAAATTGTTTATCAGGTTATTTTTAATAATCCTGTAGCAAATGCTTATTACAAGAGTAAGCGAAAATCTTATCTTACAAAGGAATTCCTTTTATCGGAAAGGTATGATGAATTGATGCTCAGACATGTGGCTGACAGGAAAAAATTTCTTGAATATATCAATGATGCCGAGGATAAACCACAGAACTTCAGATTCAGGCATTTTAAAGCCAATAAGATACTTGGAAGCTGGAGGTGGAAAGGCTTATGGAAATTAAAAAATGAACTGATCCCGGTATTTTTTGATCCTGAAAAAAAAGGGATTGATTTCGGTGGGGCATTTGGCCCGATTTCGATGCAGGCCGAAATCATAGACTTTTCGAAAAAAGATATTTTCGACCGTCCGGTACGATTTCATTCCCTGGAAGAAGTAACTTTTAAAACCGACTTTATCTTTTCGTCTCATACTCTTGAACACATTGAAAATCTCGACCTCATTTTTCAGCAATTTAAAGGGATACTGAAACCAGAAGGAATAATAGTGCTTAACCTTCCAGCCTATTCCTGCACGAGATGGCAAAGCGGAATCCATACTCACAAAGATTTCAATGACCACCGCTGGACTTTCTACCTCGAAGGAACCAAACCTGATCCGAATATTAAAAATCTTTTAGCGATTGATACTTTTGCCGCAAAATATTTCAGGATAGAAAAAAAAGAATATGCTGGCGATAATTCTATTATCCTGTTTTTAAAAAACTATACCAGTTAACTTATGCCGGGCAAAGATTACTATGTGGTTCTGCATGGAGCCAGGAAGAATGTGGGTGATTTTCTGATACGTCAACGGTCGGTCGAACTTTTTAATAATATCAGGCCTGACAGGGAATTAGTTCAATTTCCCCACTGGGAACCTCTCGATGACAAGCTTGATATTGTAAATAATTCGAAAGCACTGGTCATTATGGGTAGTCCTGGCGTGCAGGAACACGCTTACCCCGGTGTTTATCCGGTTACCAAAAATCTGGATGATATAAAAGTACCGATAGTATTACTTGGAGTCGGAGCTTATCTGTTTCCTTTTAATGAAAGGAATATGACTTCTTTCAGATTCAGTAAAAAATCTATTGGGTTTTTTAAAAAATGTGATCTGATTTCTGTTCGGGATGCTTTTACTAAAAGGCTTTTGAATATTAACGGCTTCGAACATGTTGAGATGCTCGGATGCCCTGCCTGGTATTATTATGATTATCTGAACAAACCGGTAAGCCTCCCGAAAGAAATAAAGAAAATTGTTTTTTCGGTACCTCAGAAAAAATATTTCTACAAGCAGTTTCTCAGTATTCTGGATGCAGTGAAAGAACATTTTCCGAATGCACAGTTAAAAGTAATATTTAATCGTGGTTTCGTGAAAGATAAATTAACTACCGAAGATTCTGCTGCATTATATAATTGCAAACTGGAAATAGAAAAAAGAGGTATTGAAATTGACGATTTTGCTTACAGTGTTGAGAAATTTATAACTATTGAAGATTTTGATATTCATATTGGCTACAGACTTCATACTCAAATATTTTTCTGCAGTATCAGAAAACCGACTTATGTGGTTGCCGAAGATTGCCGCTCATGGAGTAACTACCATACACTATCACTTCCCGGTTTCTCAGGTATTATTGACCAGGCTTTCTCTACTATTCTGCCTTACATGAAAAACGGGTTTTTCAAAAATGCTGTGTTTAAAACATTACCGGTTGTAAAGCCAGACATGAAGCTGGCCGGGAAGATCATCGACCGCATTGACTATGATATATCCACTAATTTTGCGGCCTTCGAAGGACTTGATAAAAAAATTGACAGCAACTATCTTCTCACCAAAAAGTTTATTGAGCAGATTCCCTGAGATGTTAAATGTCATTGCTGTGTATTCCTGTTTCTGTTACATTGCTGGCATTAGACTGACTATTCGAAGTGGACTATATCATTGATGTCACAAAATTTTTGACTTCATTACATTGCTGATTCTGATTGCTTTCGTAATGTGATCGATCAGGATAAATTATCTAATATCTGCTATATGTTATTTTATATTTTATTTCAAACTGAAAATGATTATCTTTGATTTTAATTGTTTTGTTTCGGAATAAAATTGAAGTTCATCTTAAATACAACCTATGAAAACAATTTCTATTTATTTGTTAAATCTGATATTGATTTTTACTTGTTATTTAACGAGTATTTATGCAGATTCCGGGTGCTTACAAAGAGATGATTTTGAAGGAGGTACACTTAAAAATTGGACATTGACAAATGGCTCAAATTCATTTTCTGACACATCATATGCTGAAGCTAAATGTAATTACTATGAAGATTTTGAAGAAGGAACGTTATCAGGATGGACCGTCCTTAATGGAGTTGCTGCTTTTAATCAATCTGTTGTTTTCAATGGTTATTATTCATTGAGTCTCATAAATAATAATAGTTACGGTTCTATTGTCAGTAATCTGAATAATTTTGGTTTTGGTCAGTATTCAGGATATTTTTATGTTACCGGTTATGCTTCTGATGCTTATATCAGATTTCATTATATGAATACAGGTAATTTTTATCAATTGGCTATGCTACCGGCAGGATCGGATAATCCTAACCTGGGTCTTACGAAAAGAATCAACGGAGTAATTACAACGCTTGCTGCTGTTCAGCCGACTTTTGGATTGAATCAATGGTTTAAATTTCTTGTTGACAGATCAGTGAATGGAGATATCAATGTTTATATAAATGATACTCTCCGTATATCTGTAAATGATAACACCTTCACGGCGCCCGGCAGTGTCTGTCTGATGAGTTATGATGCTGCTTATGTGGATAATTTTTGTTATAAGTCTTATCCATCCAATATTGTTGATACAGTCAAACAAAATTTAGTAAAATTATATCCAGTACCTTCTCAAAAAGATATCAATATTTCTTCTGCAGGTGATTTCGATAATATAGTGGTCACAGATATGGTAGGAAGGATGATATGTTCATCAGGGGCTAAAATTATTAATATAGAAAGTCTTAAATCAGGAATATATTTTGCCCATGTTTATAACCAGGGTAAGAAAATCAGCACTTTAAGATTCATTAAATATTAAGTGACTACTCAGGCCTTTAGGCTGTTGGCTTTTTTAAACTGTAAGCTATAAGAATACATATCCGGTATCAAACATCAGGTAACTGGACAAATAGTAAAAGCAGGAATATTAATTGAATTCAATTCTCCTAAAAGTCTGACATGCTATAGCCAAAACAACCTGTATAGATACAAGTAATTTAATTAGGGTCTGCTGATTTAGGCGCAATATGCAATTAATCAATATATTTTATGCAAATTTGCATTAGTTTAATGCATACAAATATGGCAAAAGCTCAAAAATTCCGTGCATCAAAGCAAAAATATATTGGTCAAAACCAA
>JAPLDU010000022.1:0-16672 GCA_026391255.1 Bacteroidia bacterium
AGTTCGGTCCCTATCTGTTGTGGGCGTTGGAAATTTGAGAGGGCCTGACTCTAGTACGAGAGGACCGAGTTGGACATACCTCTAGTGTATCTGTTGTGGCGCCAGCTGCATTGCAGAGTAGCTATGTATGGAAGAGATAAGTACTGAAAGCATCTAAGTACGAAGCTCGCCTCAAGATGAGATTTCCTTTAAGGGTCGTCGTAGACTACGACGTTGATAGGTTGCAGGTGTAAAGGCAGTAATGTCAAAGCCGAGCAATACTAATTACCCGTTAGCTTTTTATACATACCTCCTTTCATTGGTAATGTGGGTTTTCTTCCATATATGTCACGGTATTACAGTCAGAAATGACTGATCAGATCTTAAGGTGATTATATCAGCGGGGTTCCACCTCTTCCCCCGATGGTACTGCATTCGTGGGAGAGTAGGTCGTCGCCGACTTTTTAAAACCTCAGTTTTTTTAAACTGAGGTTTTTTTTTTTGAAATCAGTGTTCATTTCCCTGGTTTTTGTCTATATTTTGATCATTCCAACCTGGACGAGCCAGAACCAATCAAGAAATCACAAATCTCAAAATACAAATAACAAATAAATATCAATCAACAAAATGACAAAATCAAAGTAGTTTGTTTCGTATTTGAAATTTTGTTATTGTTTATTATTTGTTTTTTGTGATTTGTTTTTTTGGAAATTTTTGCCAAAACGCGTCAAGATTTCAGAAATAAGATACTAATACCTTACGATTGTTGACTTACAACTGTTGACTATTGACTTGATTTACATAATTCCTTCATCTGCAAAACTGTAATATGCGTTATCATTTACGATAACATGATCGAGGATGGAAATATCCATGATCTTTGCCGCATCTTTCAGTTTACGGGTAATTTCAACATCGGCCTCACTTGGTACCAGGTTTCCGGAAGGATGATTATGACAGAGGATCAGAGATGTTGCCAGCTTCTCAACAGCTATTTTAAGAATGATCCTGACATCGATCACAGTTCCGGTAATACCACCGCTGCTGATCTTTTGCCTGTCAATGATTTTATTTGCCCGGTTCAGCAAAAGAATCCAGAACTCTTCATAATGGAGATCACCAAGATCAGGCTGGAAAATTTCTGCAACATCCCCGCTCGATGAAATCTTCTTTCTGTCAATAATTGCTGAGAGTTTTCTCCGCTTTCCCAGTTCAAGGGCAGCAATAATAGATACTGCCCTGGCTTTGCCAATCCCCTTTACCTGTTTTAAATCATCTGCAGATTTTTTGCAAAGCTCGTTCAGGTTGTGATTGACTGATGCCATGACTTTTTTTGCCAGCTCAAGTGCTGAATCATTCCTGGTTCCTGACCCGATCAGAATCGATAATAACTCTGCGTCGGTCAGGGATTTAATTCCTTTTGATAACATTTTTTCCCTGGGCCTGTCCTCAATAGCCCATTCTTTAATGCTAAGTTTTCTATATTCTTCCATAAGTTATTTAGTTAAAAATTCGGAAGTAAAGATATAAAAGAAACAGGCAATAGGCAATAGGCAACAGGCAATAGTAATAAGGGAAAAGATTAAAAGTAGTAAGGAGTAAGAGTTGCAGTAACCAGTAAAGAAGAAAATATTGGCCAGATTTAAATATTAGTAGTTAAAGAGCTTGAAATAACTTGAAAAGTATTTTAAGTCCCACATTTTCAAATCTTCAAATCTTCAAATCTTCAAATTTTCATGACACCAGGTCATTCACATGTTTTGACAAACTTGATTTAAGGTTTGAAGCTTTATTTTTATGAATAACATTGATTTTGGCTAATTTATCAAGCATAGCTGAAACCTTTGGCAATAGAGTTCCGGCAGTTCCTTTATCTTTAGTTAACCTGAGATCTTTAATAGCATTACGCACTGTTTTAGCATAGTACTTATTATGCATCCTGCGTTCTTCTGTCTGACGTATACGTTTTAATGCGGACTTATGATTAGCCATTTTTTTAAAATTAATTATTTTTTAATTACACTTCGTAGCCCGTAGGGGATTCGAACCCCTGATTTCAAGAATGAAAATCTTGCGTCCTAACCAGCTAGACGAACGGGCCCAATATCTGGTTGGCCCAAAAATTTGGGACTGCAAAAATAGAACAATATTATTTACTGACAAAACAATTTTTTTAAAAATAGGGAAATAGCGGTTTAGACTGTAGAATTTAGTCGATAGTCGTAAGTCATAACTCATTTTTTGGTAAAGGCCTGTATGAACAATGATAATGCATTGACTGCTTTTTCAATGACATCTTCATTTGGTAATGGTATCTTCAGGTTTGATTTACCTGTTTTTTCGTCTTTTTCAATAAAATCAGAAATGGATGATTTTCCGGAAGACAAACCCGAAACGGCTGTTCCTAACTTTTGCAGGAAATCCAAGCCGGAAACAAATAAATCCTGAAGTTGTGGTTGTGTCTGATATTCGGTCTGGTCTGATTTTTCAGCATTTAAGGTATCCTGAATAGGTTCCAAAACCGGCTCATCCTCTTCAAATGGAAAATCAGGAACAGGCTCTGTTTTCTCCTGTTCCGATTCTGAGGTTTCAATTTCTGGTTGTTCAACCGACTCATCCACAATGCTTTCAACTGCTTTCATAAATTTATTGAAACGGCTGTCGCCCATAAATACATTATCATCACCATTGTCAAGAACGCCTTCGAAGACAGCTTTTTTGAAACCAAGCAGGCTCAGAATTCGGTGTTCAATGGTTCCTGAAGAAATAAAGTTAACAACCTGCACATGGTTTTTTTGTCCGAGCCGGTGTACCCTTGCGATTCGTTGTTCAAGAACAGCCGGGTTCCAGGGAATATCGAGGTTAATGACTATGCTTGCACTTTGCAGGTTAAGTCCAACTCCTCCGGCATCAGTGGATAAGAACACCCTGCTGCCGTTATTATTGAAATTATCAAGCAATGATTTTCTCTTTGTAGAAGGAATGCCACCATGCAAATATTCATAACTTATTTTCAGATTGTCGAGTTCTAAAGATACCAACCTTGTCATACGTTCCCACTGGCTGAAAATGACCACTTTCTGTTCTTTCCTTTCAAATACTTCACTCAGAAATTCCATCAGTTCTTCGATCTTTGTGTCGTGACGGGTTTTCTGGTCAAGAATGTAGGTGCTGTCTGATACCATTCGCATGCAATTCAAACAAATCAGCAGATGTTGTTTGTCAGATTCAGGAAGGAACCCCAATTTTTTCCATTTAGCAATCAGCCTGCTTACTGCTTCCAGGTATTCGTCGTGAATTTCCATCTGCGGCTTTGTAACAGGAACAAAATAGTTATTATCAATCCTGTCAGGGAGCTGGTCTGCAATTTCCTTTTTTGTGCGGCGTATCATGATCGATTGCAAAGTGCGGTTAATGCTATTCAGGTTTTTGTACCCGGTTACTCTTCCTGTCTCATCGGTTACCTGGTGTTCATCAAGAAAGCGGAATAGTGGCCCCAGTGTATAGCGGTCAATAAACTGGATAATTGAATGTAATTCATCCAGCCTGTTTTCAATAGGAGTACCTGTTAGTACAATTGTGTAACGTGTATCAATACTTTTTATGCCCTGTGCTGTTTTGGTTTTCCAGTTTTTGATCCTTTGTGCTTCATCCAGTATGACCAGGTCGGGACAAAAATCATTGATCACCCTGATGTCGTTACGGATGGCATGGTAGCTTGCAATTTTGTAAAGTTCACCGGAAAAATAATCAAGCTGCCTGCGGTTTGCCATTCCTTCTATAACTCTGACACTGCGGTCGGTGAATTTTTCAATTTCAGATTTCCATTGATATTTGAGGGAAGTAGGACAGATAATGAGAATTTTTTCAACCCCGTAATAATTTGCCATGATCTCGGCAGTTGCAATGGCCTGAATGGTTTTGCCCAGTCCCATTTCATCAGCAATTAACACTCTGCCCGCCTTTGCAGCGAATATAACCCCATCTTTCTGGTACGAGTAAAGTTTTGTTTTTATCAGCGTTTCAAATGCCTTACTATTGATACCATCGGGAAAAAGTTCATTTGTTTTTTGTTCACGATAACCTGTATCCCGCATATCAATAATAAAATCTACCGCATCCTGGTAACACCTGAAATCGGGGTCAAATTCCCTGACTCTATTAATAAAGGTATCAATGATTTCTGAAGTTTCCGGTTTAAGGAAATTTTCACTGTCGAAATAATTTTTTGCAAGCTGGGTTATTTTCAACTTGTTATGAGTTCCGATCCGCAGCCTGACTTTTCGTTCTTTTCCATAAAAAAGGCTCAGGGAAGAATAAGCAAGATCGGCAGACTTGTTAAGGATGGCAAGTCTTCTGTGGTTCTTTTTTATTTCGTTAAGTACATATTCTATGTGTTTACAGGTACCTAGCTGATTTGTCCTGAAATCGGGGCATGAGCAGAAGTTCATTCCAATATCTTTACTCCTGATAGCCACTTTATAGTTTGACTTTGATTCAGGATTAAAAACCTGGTAATCTGAAAATACCGGATGATCACCCGTATTTGTGACGGTAAAGTTTTGCTTTTCTGCAAATTGTCTTCTAAGGGTAATCTGCCAGTCATCGAGTGACATATCAGTGGGTTTACGATGATAAGAAACCTTATCCTGTGTGGGTACTCTCTTTTTTGCTGATTTTATAATGCTTGTTGAATTTTTTTTCATTTATCAATCATTTATTATGGGAAACACAAAGAAACAGAATCCCGGCTAAAATCGGGTCATATGTTTAAATATTTTGTCCAGTTAAAGGTCTAAAAACACCTGTTGAGAAATTTCAAAACGGTGAGAGACTGGGGTTTTGAAATGTTCTTGTATCGTGGCACAGTTTGATTGATGGAAACCTTATTTTTTAAAGCTGACCTTAGTAGAAAGATATAACAGTCAATTACATACCTTATTACCTTATTTATTACTTATAGATATCTGACAATATTTTTCGTTATTTTGCCTGAAATCACTATCTTGAATAACAGGTTGAAGAAAACAATCATCATCATCTGTCTGTTAGTTCATTATCTGACAGGTTATTCGCAGGATTTCAGCAACCTGAGGACACGGAATTTTCTGCTAATCAATGATAGTATAAAAATTGATACACTCAGCATCATTCCAGGATCAGTAAAGGTTTTCATGAATGACCATCGTTTGGCCGATAGTTCATTTTTTATTGATTATGCCAACGCTTTGTTGGTTTTCAGGGATAATTTTCAGCGAAACAGTAACTCAGTTGCTGTCAAAATTCAATACAGGGTTTTCCCTTTCAGTTTTACACAGCCTTTTAGTCATAAACCTCAACGTCTGATCATTGATCAAAACGGTTATACTGGTAACCCTTACCGGCTTACTTATAAGCCAGATACCGGTAAAGATTATTTTTCGCGTGACAGGCTGAATAAAAGCGGAAGTCTTTCAAGAGGGATAACTTTTGGAAATAACCAGGATCTCGGCTTGAATTCAGGTCTGAATCTTCAGCTTTCCGGAAGATTAAACAGTGAGTTCGAGATTGAAGCGGCAGTTACTGATAATAATATCCCTATCCAGCCTGATGGAACATCCCAGCAAATCAACGAATTTGACAAAGTATTTATCAGAGTGTTCAATGACAAAACTGAAATTATTGCAGGTGATTTCGATGTGAGTTTACAGGACGATTATTTCCTGAAGGTTAATAAGAAAGTAAAAGGAGGTATGTTCAGCAATACCTGGAAAACAGGCAAAGAGAATCCGGTCATTTTCAAATCAACTATCAGTGGTTCTGTTTCTAAAGGAAAATATCAGAATATAGTTATTAACGGAATTGAAGGAAACCAGGGACCTTACCACCTTACAGGCGCTGATGGGGAAAGTTATGTTATCATTCTGGCAGGGTCGGAAAGGGTGTTCATTGATGGGAAGTTGATGAAACGCGGACTTGAAAATGATTATACCATTGATTACAATACTGCCGAATTAGTATTTACACCAAGCCAGCCAATCACTAAGGATAAGCGAATTACCGTTGAGTTTGAATATTCGGATCAGAGTTATACCAGGTTTATGGTGTATAACACTAATACCCTGAAGTGCAGCAGGGGGATATTCAGACTGAATATTTATTCGGAACAGGACAGCAAGAACCAGCCTTTACAACAAAACCTGACTGATAGTGAAAAAAAACTATTGGCAGGTATAGGTGACAGCCTGAACAAGGCCGTTGTGCCTAATGTTGATAGTGTTGCCTTTCGGAACGATTTGGTTCTTTATAAGAAAATTGACAGCCTCGTGAATAGACATCATTATGCACCTGTTTATGTTTACTCCACAAATCCTGACAGCGCCAGGTTCCAGGTTGGATTTTCCTTTGTAGGTAGTAATAAAGGCAATTACATACAGGTTCAAAGCCTGGCAAATGGCAGGGTATTCAAATGGGTGGCGCCTGGTGCAGGCCAACTGCCGGCAGGTAATTATGAACCGGTCACTTTGCTCATTACTCCAAAGAAAAAACAAATGATTACGCTTGGTGGAAATGTTAAACTTGGAAGAAATACCCGGGCCGACATCGAAACAGCAATAAGTAACAACGATCTCAACACATTTTCTGCCACGGATAAAAAGGATGATGTGGGTTATGCCGCAAGATTTATGCTGACACAGAGAATCCTGGCAGGAGACACCAATAATCTGAAAATTACAGCCAATGCCGGTTATCATTATATCAGCAGAGACTTTTCACCTGTTGAAAATTTCAGAAGTATTGAGTTTAACAGGGACTGGAACATTAAAACCATACAGAATAAACAGTTCGAGCATAGCGCTGAATTTGGTTTGAATGTTACTAAACTTAATACCGGCAATCTTTCCTGGCATACTGATATACTGAACCGTGAGGCTGTCAATACCGGGCTAAAGAACACCCTTGTTGCAATAGCTTCAGGAAATGGATTCAGATTAGATGTTAATGGCAGTCTCCTGACGACTTCTGATACATTGAATCGCACAGTATTTCTCAGGCATAAAGCAACTATATCGCAAATACTCGGACCTGTTTTGGCAGGAGCCGGAGAAGAGCAGGAAATAAATACCTGGAAGAACCGCAAGACTGACAGTCTGCTTACAACCAGCGCTTCCTACAGGTTATTCAGGTTATTTCTTTCTAATGCAGATACTTCAAAATCCAGATTAATGGCATCTTATTCCAACAGGAGGGATTACCAGCCAATCAGGAATAATCTGAAGTTTAACATGCTGGCAGAAGATTTTAATATTACTGCCGGCATCATGAACCACAAATCACAAACATTCAGGACTGTTTTGACTTACAGGCAGCTAACCGTGGAAGATACCAGTATCACAAAAAACAGGAAAGAAAACACTTTAACGGCAAGAATTGAACATAACATCAGGCTGTTTCATTCAGCACTTGAATTTTCAACATTTTATGAAGTCGGTTCTGGTCTCGAACAGAAAAAGGAATATTCTTACATCGAAGTGACTCCCGGCCAAGGTATTTATGAATGGATTGATTATAACCATGATGGAATTAAAAATATCAACGAATTTGAAGTTTCTGATTTTCCCGGATCAGCGAATTATATTCGGGTATTCATGCCTTCCGACGAATATGAAAAGGTGAAATCGGTTCAGTTGAATGAGGTAATTAATATCAATCCCGCCAGGATCGTTAAGCAGCAGAACAGTAGGATTTCTTTTATCTCCAGATTGTCAGACCAGTTAGCTTACCACATTGAAAGAAAAAATATTGCCACTGGTTTCTTGACGGATATAGACCCATTCACCGCAAGTATCACTGACAGTAGTCTTAAAAGTATTTCTGGTTCAGTGAAGAATACCTTTTCCTTTAATAAGACAAGTCCGATTTATGGCGCAGATATGGTCTTCCAGAATAACAGGAATAAAATGTTACTTACCGGCGGTTTTGAAAACCGGGTATTGACCTCATACAGTCTGAAAGCAAGATGGAACATTACAAAATCAGTACTTCTGACAACAAATTCCGAAACAGGTGATAAAGAGCTTTCATCAGACATTTACAACAGTAAAAATTACCATATCAACTATTTTATTGATGAACTCAATGTTGGTTATCAGCAGAATCTGTCTTTACGAATTAATTTGGCTTATAAATACTCAAACAAAAAAAACACTACAGGAGAAGGGGTTCTGAACAGCCATGATCTGGGCAGTGAACTCGTCTATAACGTGTTATCAAAATCAAATATCTCAGTAAAAGTTAATTATGTGATTATTGCTTTTGATAAAAACCTAGTATCAACACCATTAGGTTGGGAGATGTTGAATGGGCTGAAACCCGGAAATAACGGGATGCTTACCATCAATTACCTTCAAAGTCTTCCTGGAAACCTGCAACTTACTCTGAATTATACCGGGCGGACCTCGGAACATTCCAGGCCGGCTCATTTTGGCGGTGTGCAGCTAAGGGCAGCATTTTGAATAATGGCTATTAGACTGTAGGCTTCTAGGCTGTAGGTAAATAGCCTAACCTGGACGATCCAGAATTAACAGGAAATCACAAATCTCAAAATACAAATCACAAATAAATATCAAATGAAAAAATAACAAATTCAAATTAGTTTATTTCGTATTTGAAATTTTTATATTGTTTATTATTTGTTTTTTGTGATTTGTTATTTGGAATTTTTTGCCAAAATGCGTCAGGATTTCAGAAATAAGCGTCTAAAAGCCAACAGCCTTTCATCCTGATTAGGAACAGTAGGAAAATTCAAATTACTTTGCAGAAAAAACTATGGCATTTAATAGCTTAAATGAATTTATTCATCTGCTTGAAAAGGAAAATGAACTGTTACGCATCAGCCATTTTGCCGATCCTGTTCTTGAAATAACAGAAATCACCGACAGGATAAGTAAACTTCCGGGTGGTGGAAAGGCTTTGTTGTTTGAAAATAACGGTACAGGTTTCCCTGTCCTGATGAATGCTTTAGGTTCAGAAAAACGAATTTGCCTCGCGCTTGGTATTAAAAAGCTGGATGATATAGCCACCAGGATTGATACATTGTTCAGGGAAATTTCATCTCCGAAATCAGGATTGTTTGACAAGCTTAAGATGCTGCCGGCATTGAAGGAAATAGCATCCTGGTTACCACGGTCAGTATCCGGACGTGGAAAGTGCCAGGAAATTATTGAAAATGATCCAGACGTTGAAATCCTGCCAGTTCTGAAATGCTGGCCATTTGATGGTGGACGGTTCTTCACACTGCCCGTGGTTATTACAACAGATCCTGTTACCGGGCTCAGGAATGTGGGGATGTACAGGATGCAGGTATATAATAGAAATCTGACCGCTATGCACTGGCACCGCCATAAGACAGGGGCCAGGCATTTCGAAGAATATAAAAAAGCAGGGCGACGTATGCCCGTTGCAGTTGCTCTTGGAGGAGATTTGTCTTATACTTATGCTGCAACTGCCCCGCTTCCTGATAACCTGGATGAGTTTCTTTTTGCCGGATTTCTGAGAAATAAAAAGGTTGATCTTGTAAAGTGTATATCCATTGATTCATGGGTTCCGTCTGATGCGGATATCATAATTGAAGGTTATATTGATCCCAAAGAAGAGCTTATATTGGAAGGACCATTTGGCGACCATACGGGGTTCTATTCATTGCCTGACCTGTACCCCAGGTTTCATATCACCTGCATCACACACAGGAAGGATGCAGTTTACCCGGCCACAATAGTTGGTATTCCGCCCCAGGAGGATGCTTACATTGCAAAAGCTACCGAACGAATCTTCCTGGCGCCTATCCGGTTGGCTCTTCTGCCTGAAGTTGCTGATATAGATGTTCCTGACGAAGGAGTCGCTCATAATATGACGGTGGTAAAAATCAATAAATCCTACCCGGGCCAGGCCGTTAAAGTAATTAATTCACTCTGGGGTGCGGGGCAAATGATGTTAAATAAGATTATGCTGGTAGTTAGTGATGATATTGATATTCATGATTATATCAACCTGACACGTAAGGCAATTGATAATTACAACCCGGCTACAGACACCTGTTTCAGCCGCGGACCTCTTGATGTACTCGATCATTCAGCCGGGAAAATGTCATATGGAGGTAAATTAGGGATTGATGCAACGTTAAAATTACCTGAAGAAGAACAGGCTGAACACTTAAATATATCAGGAAAAATAGAAAATTTACCCGATCTGCCGGATTTGATAAAACGGTTAGGTATCATTGGAGAAATTAACCAGGAACTGTCATCTGCCGGAATCCCTGTATTAATAATTTCTGTAAACAAAACAAAGGAATTCAATGCTGCCCGGATAGCAGAGGAGATTCTCAGTAATTTTAAAGGTCAACATATTAAAATCGTAGTTTTTGCAGATAAAGAAGTGGATATATTTGATTATTCCATAACTTTCTGGTATGTGACCAACAACATAGATCCCACGAGAGATTGCCAATTCATTTCTCCTCCTGGGAGACCTGCAACTCTTTGTATTGATGGAACCCGGAAATCAAAAGACAACATAAATTTTTTCCGCGACTGGCCTAATGTCATTGTTTCATCTGATGAGACCATCCGGAAAGTGGATGCCATGTGGGATCAGCTCGGGATCGGGAAGTTTATCATTTCTCCTTCGTTAAAGTACAAGGTATTGGTGAATGGTGCAGGGGCAACTTCAGAGGATACCTGAGTAGTTACAAAACCTGTTGAGTACTATTTCAAAAAAATCCTGCAATTTAGCTTTGAGCTTAATCGTTAAGGGTCTTATATCAGTATATTTTTGTAACTTTGAAGTATGAAAATTGCAAAAAAAATTCCACTTGATTTTGACGTTGACAAGCTCACAAATTCCATTGAAAACACATTAACTGGCGAAGTTTTTGATACAACGGTTGTCAGATTGACAGCAAAGAATTTGAGCCTTATACATAAATCTGATTGGCAATTTGATTGGACCAAAGAGATTAAGGATGGAACAAAAGAGGTTTATAAACTGACAACATTTAATAACCATGCTATTATTCAGGGGCTTTTAAGCATTGAGGACAAGCAAGACCATATTTTCATGCACCTGATTGAAAGTTCTAAATTTAACAAGGGGAGGAATAAAGCTTATCTTGGAGTTCCGGGAAACCTTGTTGCTTTTGCCTGCAAAGTTTCAGTTGACAAGGGTTATCAAGGCTTTCTGGCATTCGATGCTAAAACAGCTTTAATCAGTCATTATCAGGAAACGCTATTCGCAACCCACTTTCGGGGACTGAGAATGTTTATTGAACCCAATGCAGCTCTAAGATTGATTAAACAATATTTTAATTCATAAATAAATGGGATTAATAAAAGAACCAAAAAATGTTGACTTTACAGTTCAATCCGAACCATGGACAGAAGAAGAACTTAAGGACTTCCGAAAGTTGATGAATGAATTGAAAGCAATAAACCTTAAAAGAAAACCCTATTCTTTATCGGGAAAAAAGAAAGTTGGTGCATAATATGGCTGATTGTGACTAAGCGAATATAAACAATTCACATTTTCATTACTTTGTTCGCTAAAACTCAAATTTAGGATGAAAATTCAATATAGTTGTATTTTGTTAATATTGTTGTTAAACAATGTTTTAAGAGGATATGGCCAGGATGATACCGCTAAATTCATCAAATATACTGTGGATTTTAAATTTAACGACGGAATTTATCTGAATTTCGAGAAGGTTAAAAATAACTCCCCCATTGCCAAAGAAAGAATTGTGAGTAATGCTGATTACAATAGTATGGATTTTTTTGAAAAAGTGACTGGTGTTGATAAAATAGTTTACTACGATAATAATACTGGCAAACAAACTGTTGAAACATCATCTATCTGGGGTTATGGCAGGCTTGGAACCCTTTATATACGGTACAATGACGAATTCAACCGGATTCCTATTATTGGCAGTATTGCACATTTCGTGGCTGATCTTACTACCAGCTTTGATAACCGCGGTTATGATCCATATTCTTATCAAAACCCTTTCGGCTATGACCCTTATCGCGGCAGCACCACTACCAAGGAGTTGCATGAGTATATGATAGATTTTACTACCGGAAAAATATTGGATTTTACCAGTAATAACCTGAAAATCATTCTAATGAGAGACACGGTACTTTATGATGAGTTTAATAACCTTAGCCGTCGTAAACAAAATAAAATGATTTTCATGTATTTGCGAAAATACAACGAACGAAATCCTTTGTGGCTGCCAAAAAACTAATTTGAAAATTTGAGGATTTGAAAATTTGAAGATGGTATCCATTACTTAAAGATAAAATTGAGTTTCGGAGTGGACTCAATGTTCAATTATTTGCTACACTCATTACTCATAATTCATAATTCATAACTCATAATTCATAACTCTTCAGAACAAATGGCTGACGATAAGAAGATTATCTTTTCAATGGTGGGCATCAATAAGATATGGCCACCTCACAAACAGGTATTAAAAAATATTTACCTGTCATTTTTTTATGGGGCAAAAATCGGTATTATCGGGCTTAATGGCTCAGGTAAATCGACTCTTATGAAAATCATTGCAGGCTTGGAGAAAGAATTTCAGGGAGAAGTAGTTTTCTCCTCCGGATATTCGATAGGTTATCTCGAACAGGAACCGGTGTTGGATAATTCAAAAACAGTGCTCGAAATTGTACGGGAAGGCGCAAAGGAAATTATGGATTTACTGAAAGAATACGAAGAGATCAATATGAAGTTTGCAGAGCCTATGGATGATGATGAGATGAACCGTCTGATTGAGCGTCAGGGTGAGTTGTCTGAGAAAATTGATCATGCCGGTGGTTGGGAAATAGACAATAAACTGGAACGTGCCATGGATGCACTCAGGTGTCCAGAAAGTGATGTGCCGGTGAAAGTTTTATCGGGAGGTGAACTTCGTCGCGTGGCTTTATGCCGCTTATTGCTCAGGGAACCTGATATTTTATTGCTCGATGAGCCTACAAACCACCTTGATGCAGAATCAGTGGAGTGGCTGGAACAACATTTGCAACAATATAAAGGAACTGTAATTGCCATTACTCACGACCGTTATTTCCTTGATAATGTGGCAGGATGGATACTTGAGCTCGACAGGGGTGAAGGCATTCCGTGGAAAGGTAACTATTCATCCTGGCTTGAACAGAAATCACAACGGCTCGCTATGGAAGAGAAAACCGAAAGCCGCCGCCGGAAAACACTGGAGCGCGAACTGGAATGGGTGCGTATGTCGCCAAAGGCCAGACAGGCCAAATCGAAGGCCCGTCTGGGAGCATACGAAAAAATGATGAACGAAGATGTAAAGCAGAAGGAAGAAAAGCTTGAAATTTTTATTCCCAATGGCCCAAGGCTCGGTAATGTTGTGATCGAATCAAACAATGTGTCTAAATCTTTTGGCGATAAACTCCTTTTTGAAAACCTGCAGTTCAATCTGCCGCCTGCTGGAATAGTAGGTATCATCGGGCCTAATGGCGCCGGCAAGACCACGCTTTTCAGAATGATAATGGGCACAGAACCCTGCGACAAAGGTAGTTTTCGTATTGGTGAGACCGTAAAGTTAGGATATGTTGACCAGTCACATACGGCAATTGATCCTGAGAAAACCGTGTTTGAAGTCATCTCCGGTGGATTGGATAACCTTGTCTTTGGAGGACGGACCATAAGTTCCAGGGCATATGTGGCAAGATTCAATTTTGGCGGTGCTGACCAGGAGAAAAAATGCGGCATGCTGTCGGGCGGTGAGCGTAACAGATTGCACCTGGCTCTTACCCTGAAAGAAGAAGCTAATGTGCTTTTGCTTGACGAACCTACCAATGATATCGACGTGAATACCCTGAGAGCGCTTGAAGAAGGTCTTGAAAATTTTGCCGGCTGTGCGGTCATTATCTCACACGACCGGTGGTTCCTCGACAGGATTGCTACTCATATTCTCGCATTCACCGGTGATTCACAAGTGTGTTTCTTTGAAGGTGGATATTCTGATTACGAGGAAAACCGTCGCAAATTAACAGGAGCCAATACACCTAAACGTATCAGGTACAAGAAGTTAGTTGAGTAATCCAATCTTAGATTTCTGACAAAATCTAAGACCAGGATTAGACCGGCTATCTTTACTAGTCCTTGTCCTTGTCTTTGTCCTAATCAAAAACAGACTTAGACTAAGACAAAGACTAAGATTAGGACTAACTTACATGTGCAATAATACTACTTTGGTAGATTTTCAGATATTGTCCACTAATGTTATTTTTGAAACTTAATATTATAATAATCCGCCAAATCAAAACATGAAATTATCAGGGAAGTTGTGGGAATATTTCATTGAAGCAATAATCATTGTCTGCTCTTTTTCCTTTTATTCTTCGTGTTTTTACCCACTGATGAACTCAGATGATGCCTTAAATATCCTGATGGCACATCATTATAAGCTTCCGGCGGATTTTTACTGCTGGGGACAGGACCGCGGAGGTACCCTAATTCCTCTGATTAGCCAGGTATTTATCAAAATATTCCATTTGCCTGCCATTTGGTCGGTCTCCCTCTCAAATTATTTTATTCTTATTCTTGGGTACATTGGTTTTTCTTCCCTATTCAGATCTTCATTCACCAGGATTATTTTTGCTGTCGCATGGTTTTTCCCTTTTTTCAGGTTTATTGATATGATGCGTTTCCCGATTGGTGTTGAGTACAGCCTTCTCGGATTAGTAATTTATTTCATGAAGAAGATCAGATTGGAAGAAAATAATAACTCATGGAATCATGTGTATTTATCCCTTGTCAGTCTAATAATTATTACCGGCATATGGGTATCTGATCTGTCCATTGTCTCTTTTAGTATTCTGCTATTTATCTTGTTGATTTTTAACTTTATTGAAAAAAAGCAAATCAATATCTGGAAAGATATTATCGCCTATTTTACAGGCACAGTATCTGTTGCTGTAATATTTATTGTAATTGCAAAAAGTTATTCTCCTGATAAAACAAATCGTTTATTTGGCTTCAATACTTGGGAAATCTTCAGGACAGGCATATCAAGAATAGTCGAATTATGGGGAGAATTTCTTAATAACAGGACCTCTAATATTACAGAGACATTATTTTTTTATCTGGTCATTATTCTCTTATTAATCCTTGTAGTTCTTGGCATGTCAAAAAAGATAAAGCCGGAACTGCCACATAAAATATGGTCAGTTTTCTTTCTGTCAGATTTTCTCATTGTCACTGCTGTTCTTTTTATGTCGCACTGGGTGTATGCTAACGGACTGGGAAGATGGTACTTTGTTTCCTGTTATATTTCATTCACAGTGTTCGTTCTGATATTAGCGGAAAATCTGGAAATTAAATTTATAACCAGGCTGATATTCAGAGCATATTTGACAATCCTTATCTTTACCGGAGCAATAAGTACTTTGTACACAATAAGATATATTTACCCGGGTTCCCTTGTCCCCAAAGCTTCCCAATCTGCAGAATTTTTAAAACTGGGTACGATCGGAATTATCGGAGATTATTGGAATTCATATGTTTATGGCATAGCCGATCCGGGACAAATCAAAGCAACACCCCATGATCGCAGCTCCGTAAAGAACAAGGAACAGGCAATCGAAACAATAAAAAGGGACACTCTTTACCTGATCCGGGATAGGTGGATGGATTCTTTTCCTGATTCTCTGGAACAATTCGGATATAAATTACAAAAGGATGGCAATGAATTCAGGATGGGAGGGTGTAATGTGTGCCGCTACAGAAAGGCGCTGTCAGATTCATCTTTTCGTATTTTCGGAACAGAAAGAATGAAAACGGGAGGATCAGTGCTGATTTATGACAGTATAGTTGGCCATAATGTCATTTTTACCGCGGCTGATTGCGATTCCTGCAAGGCTAAATGTTTTATTTACGGTCCTTTTATTACCCTTGATCCGGGCGAATACGTTGCCAGGTTTTACATAAAAGTCAGGCCAGTTAACAATCTGGTTTCATCTGTATTGGATGTTACAACAAACGGAGGGATGGAAAAATTGATGATAAGAAAACTGAATGTCACAGATATTTCCGTATTCGGCAAATATGGTTATATTGATCTGGATTTCAAAAGTATACATAAATGTTTTGATGTAGAGTTCCGGATATACGACAACAAAAATGCTGATTTTTGGTTTGATCATGTTAATTTATTAGAAAAATATCATTACTGAAAAGAAGAATATTTGAGTTAATAAAGTTCATAAAGTTTATAAAGTTGAAAGTTATGATAATAAACTAATATTCTGTCACTTTCAATTATTTTGTTTTTAATACTAAAGTGTCAGATCATCTTTAGTACTTTACAAACTTTATGAACTTTACAAACTTTATAAACTTTGATCTTATGATTTTCAAATGGAAGATATATACAGGAATTCGGTAAGCACAGAAGGAAGGACAAGCTGGAAAAGGCTTATCAGTTTTATCGGGCCTGCCTATCTTGTAAGTGTAGGTTTTATGGACCCGGGAAACTGGGCGACAGATATTGCGGCAGGAAGCAGGTATGGTTATGCGCTTCTTTGGGTAGTAATAATATCAAATCTGACAGCCATTCTTGTGCAGAATCACAGTGCAAGACTGGGAATAGTGACAGGGAAAGATCTTGCACAATTCAGCCGGT
>JAPLDU010000022.1:16709-18544 GCA_026391255.1 Bacteroidia bacterium
ATCGCTGAATTTTATTTACTGGTTTTTTGCAGAAATAGCTATTGCCGCCACAGACCTGGCCGAAATATTAGGCATGGCAATAGGACTGAAACTGCTGTTTGGCCTGAATATGCTGATTGGTGTCAGCCTTACGCTCTTTGATACATTGATCATAATGTTTCTGGTAAAGAAAGGAATCAGGTCATTGGAAGCAATAATCATTGCTCTCATCAGTATCATCGGAATATCCTTTACCATAAATCTGTTCATTTCAAAACCTGATTTTTCACAAATGATAAGGGGAATTATTCCTGCACTTCCTGATCATGGAGCATTATATCTGGCAATTGGTATTATTGGGGCAACGGTTATGCCTCATAATCTGTATCTTCATTCTTCATTAGTACAGACAAGGAAGTTTATTAAAGATGATGGCGGGAAAAAAAAGGCATTAAAATATAATAAGATAGATACTTCAATAGCCCTGAATATTGCATTATTTGTCAATGCGGCAATATTGGTGCTGGCTGCGTCCACATTTTTTACTTCAGGACACCACGAAGTGGAAAGTATTGTTGACGCACATAAAATGCTGTCTCCTTTGCTTGGTTCTGTGATAGCTCCTGTTATTTTTGCCATTGCACTGATTGCATCCGGTCAAAGTTCCACCCTCACAGGCACTCTTTCCGGACAGATTATCATGGAGGGTTATCTGAACATCAGGATAGCCCCGTGGCTCAGAAGGTTGATAACACGCCTGCTTGCTGTGATTCCTGCATTTATTGTAATATTAATTGCCGGAGAATCAAGTGCAGGATCACTTCTGATATTAAGCCAGGTCATTCTGAGCCTTCAGCTTGGGTTCGCTGTAATTCCCCTGCTGCATTGGGTTTCATCAAAAGACATCATGGGGAAATTCAGAATTTCTACTCTCTCTTCATTGGTCTCCTGGATTGTCATCCTGATGATCATAACTCTGAATCTTATTATGGTCAGGGGCTTTATGGCAGGATGGAAACTGTCGGTCAACCCAACTATATTTTATGTTTTTATCATATTCCCTGTCCTTCTTTCATTATTATTACTGGTTTATACTACATTTGAACCTTTCTTACACAAGCATTTTGTGAAGAGTATTCTGTCACCCCATCAGCTTGTTTCTGATTTAGTATTTGCTACGCCTGAACCATTTTCCAAAATTGGTATCGGAGTGGATTTTTCGTCTTCTGATATTAAAGCAATTAACTATGCTTTAAAGTTGGGCACATTAAATACCGAGTACGTGCTTATTCATATTGTGGAATCAGCAATGGCCAGGGCAATGAATACGATAGTTTCTGATAATGAGACTCAGCAGGATGCTGATGCACTTCAATCCTATTCTCTGCAGTTAGAGCATATGGGATATAAAACGTCCACCCATATCGGCTTTGGGCATGTTGCCGATATGCTTCCTCTGATTTCAAAGGAAATTAAATTAGAATTGCTGGTTCTTTCATCTCACAGAAAGGGATGGTTTCATCGTGTATTCAAAGGAACTACTATTGGAAAGGTGCAACAAAGAGTTGATATTCCTGTATATATTGTAAAATGATTAGTGTTTTACTTACTGATAATCAGACGAATAATCTGTGTTATTTATTTTTTTGAAATAAAATTCTTTTTCAATCTGAAATAATTTTAATATTTTTGAAATGATATAAACTATTTATTATTAATTAGGGTCTGCTGATTTAGGCGCAATATGCAAATAATCAATAAATATAATACATATTTGCATAAGTTAAATGCATACAATTATGGCAAAAGCTCAAAAATTCCGTGCATCAAAGCAAAAATATATTGGTCAAAACCAA
>JAPLDU010000141.1 GCA_026391255.1 Bacteroidia bacterium
GACCCAGTTCCACATCTCGGTCTTTATTTTCAGAAAAACCTGTCCCTTGTCTTTGGCCGGGGCGGTGATCAGTACAAACGAATACTCCCTGCCTTTTGACCAGGTTTTCATCGTAATTGTCCTCGACCAGTCAGGCCTCACAACGGTCATGGTCATGGTTCCCTGGCTCGTCAATCCCCGGCTTTTCTCATCGGCCTTCCTGATAATATCTTTGGCGCTCAGCTCCTGCGCATATAACCACGGAAGGTTTGATAACATCATCAATGTAAGGAGTAACGGTTTCATCTTATTTTACTTGTGACTTTTGATCGTTGAGTTTGTATAAGTTGATTATTCGTTTCTTGACCTGGTCTATCGGGTAATTCTCAGGATCGGCAATATATTCATAAGTCATCCCGCTCATCAGAGTACTCAGGAACGCAACCTCTTCGAGGGGTTTCTTGTATCCCTGTCGTTTAAAATACTGTTCCACCATCTCCAGCGGCTTCCTTGACGCAGACTGGATCTCTTCGCTCAGGATTTCCATGACAGCCGGCTGGCTGAATATCGCCATGTACATCTTCCATAGGATGAGATTGGATTTAAGGTGGCTGACAAGCCTTTCAAAATATTGCAGCAGGATATTCCTGTCGATTTTGCCCGACTGATCCGGGTCAATCAACTGCAACATTTCATGCATGATCTCTTTGAAGATGATTTTCAGCAATTCGTCCTTGCTTTTAAAATAATTATACATCAACCCTTTTGAAATCCCTGCGTGTTTTGCCAATTCAGTGATCGAAACAGCGTGGTAACCCTTGGTGGCAAAACATTCGATGGCCGCATCCAGGATCTGGCGGCGTTTTCCTTCGCGGATATCTTCAAATTGCTGACTTGTTCTCGGGCACATTTTTTATGAATGAACGGTCGGTCAAAGATAAAACAAATATTAATTCAAAAACAAACCAGGAGAAATTTACTTAGCCCTGCCCCCTGAACTTCCTCCGATTTTGCAAAGTAGGAGGTGAAAAAAAAGACATAGATTATCAGAAATAATACTCCATTCCCAGGTAGCTTGTCAGAGTGAGATTATCGAGAACCAGGAATATTGCATGATAGGAACCAAAGCCCAGCCCTGTAAACAGATGGAATTTTTTAATTATTGAATAATCTACGCCCAGTGATATAGTGTTTTCAACTTTGGTTTCTTTAATGTAAGTCGTATATGGTGGTCCCAACTGGTACTCCTTGTATTTAATTTGAAAAATTGCATAATTTAACTGGCCGAACAGCCTGAGATTTTTTACCAGTTCCGCGGAATAATAGCGATATCCGATATTCAATCCCCGGGTGTGTTGTTCATAAATAATATTATTTGGGGGGACAAGCTGAAAAATATACGAAAATTGGGGCCCAAAATAAATGTTGTGGTGTTTGTACTTGACTGAGAATAGAGGAGTGACGTGAATTATCCTGAAATTGTCATCGCGTTTAACCTGAAAATCATAATTGGCATTAAAGCGAATGCCAAAGATTATCTTAGCCTGAACAGTGTCCTGGCTGAAGAGGCAGCTGATGAAAGCAGGAAGTATAAAAAGGGCTACTGACAGAAATACCTTGTATTTCATTTAAGTTAAATCCCCGGTTCCTCCGGAACGATGATCCAGGCAATTATATAGCCTAATAAGCCTAAGAAACCAGCAAAAAACAGTGCAACAGTGACAACCCGGATAATTACAGGATCAACATTGAGATAATTGCCTAAGCCTCCGCAAACACCGCCAATGATGCGATCCTTTTTCGAACGGAATAATCGTTTTGGTTCCATGAATTTGAATTTATAAGATTAGATGATCTATTCAGCAATCAGCTACAAATATATTCCTTTTTATTTTGATCTTCATCCTGTTAAAAAATTATAGAGTCACAAAGTAATTATTTCACAATTTTTCTATTTCATCATTTCACCTGATTAATTCACAAAATGTGCCTGTTTACCTTTTTCTCCGTGAGCCTCTGTGTCTTCTCTGTGAACCTCAATGTAATTTTATTTCACAGAGAACCACAGAGAAACTGCACAGAGAACCACAGAGAGAATTTTTATGAATAAATTGGTCACTATTTATTCTTAACCCGACTTGCACCCCATGCCTCTGAACTTAGCCTGTGCCGGGTGGTTCGGTTTTTCGATCCACCTTTTCGGGTAACACAGATTTTTTAACAAACGGGTAGTGTTTGTATCCTAAGGCATTGTAAATTTCGGCGGCTTTGGTTTCAGGGGTAGTGCATTTACGGATGAATATCTTCTGATCGTTTTTATCCTTCATGGTTACCGTTGCTGCTTTTTGAGTATTCATGATGCGGACAATGTGCGTCCAGTCGTGGTTGATGCCTTTGGCTTTTAACTGGTACCTGATCGTATGGACCATTTGATAGGCCAGTACTGCCAGGTTCAGGTGTGCAATGGAATTTTCATCGGTCTTGTGGAATACCGGCCTCATTTTCAAATCCGTTTTCAGGGTGCGGAATACAGCTTCGATCTCGCGTATGGTATTATAAATGTCCCAAAATCCTTTTTCATCAACCTGTTTGACCGATGTGCGAAGGAAGTATAC
>JAPLDU010000063.1 GCA_026391255.1 Bacteroidia bacterium
ATGACTTATGACTTATGACTTATGACTTATGACTTATGACTTATGACTTATGACTTATGACTTATGACTTATGACTTATGACTTATGACTTATGACTTATGACTTATGACTTGTGACTTATGACTTATGACTTATGACTTATGACTTATGACTTATGACTTATGACTTATGACTTACGACTTATGACTTATGACTTATGACTTACGACTTACGACTTACGACTTACGACTTACGACTTAATTCTTTAACCTCATTAATACTTATAGTTACACAAATGAATTACAGATATTTACAAACAAAGAAATGATAAACTTGTTAAATTTCAATCAATTTATTCGTTAAGTGATACACTTTTGAATATTTTTACATATGTTTGCATTGAAATTAAAATCTGATTTACTGAATTATTAAATCTAGTAATCTAATTAGCTAATAAACATCAAAGTAGCCATGCTTTGAAATCATAACTGCACCAGAAATATTCTTCCATGTTATGAATATGCTTCTAAAATAATGAATTACAATTACTAATTATTCAAGGTCATGAAACATCAAAAAAAATCTGTTCATTTCCCTGCTGATGATTATTTTGATAATGATACTGAATCATTTAAAAATAAAAAATCACACAAACTTCAACCGGTTAAAAAGGAGAAATCAAAAAATTTTATGAATTCCATCTTTGACAACCTGGATGATGATGATAATCAGGCAGATATTATGCAATATGATGAATAATGAATTTTTTGTCATCACTGAATTTCCTGACAGTAATAACCTTTAACTCAATTTATTGATTATGAAAACAATCTTTATATTTTTATTGTTGTCAATTCAATTTTTCAACTCAATTACTTATGCACAACAGAATAAAGAAATAGCCCCATCAGCCTGTCTTTTAAGGAATTTTATTGAAACTCCCGGTATACTGCAAATTAAAAGCAATATTTTGCTGGGCACAATCAAAGGGGAAAACAAAATTGGGATGGAATTCTGGGCCGTAGAATACCATAACAGTGACAGTAACTCAATATCTCTGAAAGGTATTAAGATCAGGATCACCGATTCCAAAGAAGGAGTAGAACATAAATTATCCGCTTATCTCGATGCGGATGAGGTTGTGGAATATACCGCTTATTTCAACACTATTCTTAATTTTTCCGAACAGTGGAAAAATGAAAAAACACCCATGAAAGAAGTTTCCTTTCTGACCAGAGATCATATAAAATTCAATTTTTCCCAGGAAGGCAAAAAACAATCGGCTTATATTGAAATCAGAAGTGATAACGATTTCATGTCCTGCGATTTTTCCTCTGTTAAAGCAGATATTTCCAGGATTCATGATTATTTTGGAAAAGCTTATCTGGAGCTGAATCTGAAAGCTTTTGACAAATCAAGGAATGAACTGGAGAAAAAATAAATTCATAAGTCGATAGTCAATTGTTGAAAGTCGTAAGTTTTTTGTCATGAGTGTCATGGGTGTCATGAGCGTCATGAGCGTCATGAGAATCATAATCGTTGTATCTTATTTTTAATCTTGATACCTCATCACTCATCACTCATCACTCATTATTCATCACTCTTTAATCTGTGGCTTTTTTATTGAACAGGATATAACCAAAATTAAACTGAATATAGAATTTGGTATCCGATTTATCATAATAGCTGAAACTCAAACTTGCCGGACCAACCAGTGTTTGATAAACAAATACGGCTGATTCCATATAGTACCTGTCAGCCAACACTTTTCCATATACAGGTTGCATATTTTCCTCATTTATTTTCTGGTATGGCTGAAAAACGTATTCCTCCATTCTGAGTGTAAAGTTTTTGAAAATATTGAATATCTGCTTTAATCCTCCACCAGCAAAATTATATGCCCTGAAATTATACAGGAACATTGTCTTTGAAAATGGAGTAGGCTGAAATACGGATGCATTAATGATAGAGGTTGTATAATCTGATAAGAAATCCTGCTTCGATGCAACTCCCTCAAAATAAACACCCAGATTAAATAACCTGTTGATCTTAAAATACCTGTCAATGGTAACATCGGCCTGCAACCACTGATGTTCTTTTTGGATCTGAATTCTGTCAGGTGAAGTGGAACCCGGTATATGATTTTCATCACCAAAAATATACCTGACACTCAGGGAAAATAATTTACCCGAATTAGGAAATTGTCTATAATTCAATGTATTAGTCTCAAGTGTACAATGATATGTACTCAAATTAAAATGAGTGACATCTGCAGTATCTTTTTTCAGAAAATTATTAGTCTGGTAATATTGATCCCTTGATTGCGCCACCGCAGTTCCCATCGTAAGCCGACCGTGATCTTTCATGGGGAATCCAATATCCACACGCATATTAGCCTCATCAACCACAAGATATGAAGGATGGCTGTCCTCAAAGAATAAATCAGTGTTACTTTTATAATAATCCCAATGGTTAAAGGTAAGTCCGGCATCTAAATATACCGGAAAATTCAGTTTTTGGCTTCCAAAGGGAAGTACCGGAAAATCAACACGTCCTCTTAGGCAGGCAGAACTGTAAAACCGTCCAAAATACATATTAGCCCAAATATTGTACGACTGGTTGGTGAGGTATTTATATTTTACTCCTGCATATGCCTGATTTATAGAACTTGAAGAAATGTTGCCACCCAGGTTGGCTTCAAAGCGCTTTTCGCGTTTGATGCTGAGATTCAGATCAAAATATCCCGTTTCAGGATGATAAACAGCACGTGGATAAATAGATGCGATGATCTCATCGGCAAGCAGTTTATAATAGGCATTTTTAAATTCATCAAAAGTAAAGACATCGCTTTTTTTCCGGATACTTTTCATGACATAATCACGCTGGGTACTGTTCATGCCGTCAATATGAATATCCTTAAATATTAATTCGGGTTTTTTCCTGGTAAACTTTATCCTTTTCTGCCCGAGTTCTTCCGGGCTGATCCTTCTTTTTACCAGCATTTTAATACTATCCATTTTGAGTAATGTGGCCTTGTATCCTTTCTCTTCTATTTCATTAAATCGAAGAAAATCAAACTGACCAACCTTGTTAAATTCAGGCTGAATCATTATTCCTTTGTTTTTCGGAACAGAATAATTTGTCTGGGAAGTAAGCATACTGTGAAGTTGCGAGTAAATATCATCTTCATCAGGTGGAGTAGAATTAGAAGCTGTTTTGCATCCGATGATAATATCAGGATTAAAATCCCTGATCATAATATCAGCAGGGAAATTATTGATCATACCACCATCGAATAACAGAGTATCATTGATCTTGATGGGTTTAAAATAAAGCGGAAATGTCATTGATGCCCTGATAGACGAAGACAGATCACCAGACGACATAACGAACTGTTTCTTTCTGAACACATCTGTTGCTACACATCGGAAAGGAAGCATGAGACTATCGTAATGATAATGACTTGCAGCCGAAGCAGATGTAAATATCTGCATAAAGGCAAGGTCAACCTGGCTGGTTGAAACCAGGTTAGTTGGAAGCTCAGGCTTCAGAATTGAATCATCAGAAAACTTTAATCTCATCCAGGAAGCATTTTCTTCAAGCTTCTTGAAATAATAGGTTTGCTCATCCTCCAGTTTTCCATATGCCCACAATGTAAATTCCTCCGATTTGAAAAGCCTCTCCATTTCATCAGGTGTATAACCAATCGAATATAACCCGCCAACAATGGCTCCGATAGATGTACCGGCAATATAGTCAATCGGAATACCGTTTTCTTCCAACGCCCTGATTACACCAATATGTGCAAATCCTTTGGCCCCGCCACCACTCAATACCAGACCAACTTTCTGTGCATTAATGGTAAAACATACAAAACACAAGCTAACAATAAAAGTAAGCCGTTGATAACCTGTGATTTTCATTCAATATATTATTTTCCCGAATATAGTAATTGTGAATTACAGTTCATGCAGTTCACTTAATATAACGAAATCTCCTGTTGAAGATTATAAAATACTGATGTAACCAGGTCTGTTTGAGAACATACCAACATTGACAATCAGATGTATAAAATATTAATTCCGGTTTTAAAAAATTAATAACTTATCAACCAGACTGAAAGAAATAAACGAAACTGGAATTAATATTTCATCTGGCTGATGACATAAAAAATGAGTAATTTTGCTTACCATATTATTAGAAATTCTAAAGATTAATGAAAAGTAAATTCACGAAAAAAGACCTCGAACAATTCAGCGAACGGGGTATAAATGAATCTGTTATTAAACAACAGATTGAAAATTTCAGGACAGGATTTCCTTTTCTTGATATAGTAAAAGAAGCAACCGTAAAAAGTGGAATCATCAGAATTGAAGACCCTGAAATTGAAAAATTTATTGAAATATTTGAGACTGAATCAATTGGAAAGAAAATTGTAAAATTTGTCCCTGCATCGGGTGCTGCAAGCCGTATGTTCAAGGAATTATTCAATTTTATAGAGACATATACCGGATCTGACGAAGAATACCTGAAACTTATAGCTGATAAAAGCATAGAATCAGTGTATTACACTATAGAACATCTGGATTATTTTCCGTTTTTTGATGAACTTAAAACATTTCTGCTTGAAAATAATTTGGAAATTGAGGACATGAGAAAGAAAAATGAGTTCGTCCCGATTTTCAAAGCATTACTATCAGAGAAAGGACTTAACTATGGCAATTTACCCAAGGCGCTGATCAATTTCCATAAGTACCAGGATGGATACCGCACTCCTGTTCAGGAACATTTGATAGAGGCTGTTAACTATTGCAGATCAGAAGATGACAAAATATTTGTTCATTTCACTATTTCCCCTGAACACCGGAAAATCTTCAAAAAGCATGTCGACGACGTTAAAAAACAAATAGAAGAAAAATTCAACCTTAAATTCAACATTACACTGTCAGAGCAATTGCCTTCCACTGATATTATTGCCGTGGATGAAAACAATAATCCATTCAGGGACGATGACGGGAATCTCCTGTTTCGTCCGGGTGGCCATGGCGCTTTGATTGAAAACCTGAATGAAATTGATGCCGATATCATTTTTATTAAAAATATTGACAATATTGCACCGGACAGCCTGAAATTCAAGACATTCATTTATAAAAAAGCGCTTGCAGGAATGCTCATGAGTTTATATGATAAAATTTGTGAATACCTTGAAATATTAGACGATCCGAAGGATATTGACGATAAACTCCTGGATAAGATTTATAAATTTGTTGAAAAAGACTTATTTATTATGCCAGGTCCGAAAATGGCAAGGATGAGCAGGAAAAAAACAATTAAATACCTGAAAAGAAAGCTTGACCGGCCTTTACGGATTTGTGGAATGGTGCGCAACGAAGGAGAGCCCGGAGGCGGACCGTTCTGGGCTAAAAATCCGGATGGAACTGTATCATTGCAGATCGTTGAAACTGCCCAGATTGACCTTCAGGATAAAGATACTGAAAAGATTTTTCAGAACTCCACCCATTTCAATCCAGTTGACCTCGTTTGCATTACACGAAATTATCAAGGTAAAAAATTCGATCTTCATCATTTTATTGATAAGAGTACCGGACTGATATCACAAAAGTCGAAAAACGGTAAAATCCTGAAAGCCCAGGAACTTCCGGGTTTATGGAATGGTGCAATGTCTGACTGGATAACGATTTTTGTAGAAGTGCCCATTGAGACCTTCAGTCCTGTGAAATTTATCAACGACCTGCTTCGCGAAAATCACCAGGTTTAATACTTAGCCACCAGGGGCATTCGTCTGCCAAAACCAAACGATTTTGAAGAAACCCTCAGTATGGGAGGACACTGAAATCGCTTATATTCATTCGAATTTACCATGTGAATGATCTTTGTTACCAATTCCGGATTATAACCTGATTTAGTAATCTCACTGGCTGATTGTTTCAATTCGATATACTGAAAAAGTATCTTATCCAGTAATTCATATTCCGGAAGTGAATCACTGTCCTTCTGGTCAGGCCTGAGTTCAGCCGAAGGAGGCTTAATTATAGTATTTACAGGAATGATCACCTCCTCTGCATTAATAAATTCTGCCAGCCTGTAAACATCAGTTTTATAAACATCTCCAAGCACAGAAAGCCCGCCGTTCATATCACCATATAAAGTACCATAACCAACCGCTGCTTCACTTTTATTCGAGGTATTCAACAAAATATTGCCGTACTTATTGGAAACAGCCATCAGGAAAACTCCACGGGCTCTTGCCTGAATGTTTTCCTCGGTAATATCAGCCGGCAGTTTGCCGAAAATATCCTGCAATAAATCCCGGAAACTATCACAAACAGGCTGAATATTCACAATATCGTAGCTTACACCAAGATGATCAGCCAACGCAACAGCGTCTTTTACAGAATGATCAGAGGAATAAACAGATGGCATCAATAAAACACGCACATTAGAAGCGCCAAGAGCTCTGACCGCCAGAACAAGGGTCACTGCTGAATCAATTCCGCCTGACAGACCAAGAATGGCCGACCTGAAACCCATCTTGCCAAAATAATCACGTATTCCAAGTACAAGAGCATTATGAATCTTACGGATCACAGGCCATTCAACATTTTCAACCGGTTTCAACCGGTCAATTTCATCCGTTTCAATAATCCTGAAATCTTCTTCAAAAAAATTGAGAACAGTAACTATTTCCCCATTTGAGTTCAACACCATGGAACCTCCGTCAAAAACCAGATCGGTATTGGCTCCTACCTGGTTAAGGTATATGACTGGTATATGATATGAGGAAGCATTTTTAACCAGGACTTCTTTCCTGAGATTGTCTTTATTGTATGAAAAAGGTGAAGCAGAAATATTAATGATTAAATCGGGTTTATGCACAGCCAGTTTATCCATCGGCGACACTATATATAATTTCTCCCTGGCAAAAGAATTCTCAGGGGGCTGGTCATCCCACAAGTCTTCACAAATGGTAAGAGCAATCTTTTTCCCAAGAAAAATTACCGGTTCAAAAACCGTGTTGTGCTCAAAGTAACGGTACTCATCAAAAACATCATAATTTGGCAGATGTGTTTTATGCTGAATGTGATGAATTTTACCCTGGCAGAGGAAAAATGCTGAATTAAACAGCTTCTTGCCCTGTGTGCTCCGGTTTAATGACGGAGCGCCAATGAGAGCAGCTATACCAATGCATTCAACTGCAATAATATTTATGGCCTTTTCGGTCTCATTTATAAAATCCTTTTGTTCAAGTAAATCAAGCGGCGGGTATCCCGTGACCGACAGTTCAGAAAATACGACAAGATCAGCGCCGGCTGCCTTTGCTTTATGTATGGAAGCAATGATGGCCGTTGTGTTGCCGTAAATGTCGGCTATCCTGAAATTCAACTGTGCAAGGGCTATCTTCATACCTGAATGGTTTGTCAGAACAGAAAACCAATCTGAAAAGTAATACTGTTTAGTACGGTTCTGTCATTTTTTCTACCTGAAATATTGGTAGTCACATCAGTAAATCCGTTTGAAAACACAATGCCACCACTGATTGACAACTTGTTGCCTATTGCATATTCCGCACCTCCCCCAATGGAATAACCCATGTTAAAAAAATTCACTTCTTTGCTGATATTTGCATCTGATACTGATAACTGGTCAGCATCCCCTCTCGCCCTGATATTGAACATGGGATTCAGACCAAACACACCATACCAGGTGTAATAACCAATCTGATTTGTTTTTAGCTTAATCAGTAAAGGAACCTCAATATACTGCAGCTTATAAGTCACCTGGGCATCATTCTGAAAATAATATGTACTATCCGAAACAATAAATTTAACGGGTGTTTTGTACCTGAGTATGCCACCTAAATTATTGATCAGGAGGCCGGTTGAAAAGGAATAATTACCGGTAAAGAAATAGTCAACGTTCAGCCCGAATTTAAAACCCAATCTCAAACCGTCGTACACTACATCACTGATATCGGGTTTCATCCACGAAACCTGGGGACTTACTACCAGGCTCAGTCTCAGTTTCGAATGTGCTTCATCCTGGGAGTGTGCAGCCAATACTGACACGAATAATAAGCAGGTAATAATGTACTTTTTCATATCTTTATCGTTTGAATTCGTAAACAAAATTTGCAGAAACAAATGTATTTTAATTTTTATTAAACAGACTTCTTTTGATGAGTTCATCCATAACAAATCGCATCAGAATACTGACAAATATACTGATCCTCACGGTAATCATCACTTCATGTAACCATGATAAATTTAATGTGGATGTTTCCGGTATCCGTATCGATTTGAAAATCCAGCGATTCGAAAATGACCTGTTCCGGTTGAAGAGCGACAGCCTTTGCCTGGAAATCCCCGGAATGGAAAGAAAATACGGAGAGTTCTTCGACCTTTACAGCAATAAAATAATCAGCATTGGTGGTTCTAACTCCCGTGAATATTGTAATAAGCTGGGTTTATTCCTCAGCGATGCAATGATCACCGATGATTACAGGAAATGTATGCTCGTTTTTCCGACACTGGATGAACAGGAAACAAAGCTGACACTTGCCTTCAAACATTATAAATACTATTTTCCTGACAAACCGGTTCCAGAAGTATATTCCTATGTCGGTGGATTCAACCAGTCGGTGGTAACTGCCGGTGACTTCATTGGCATCGGACTTGACAAATATCTTGGAAGGGACTGTGATTTCTATGTTAGGATGGATATACCGGCATATGCACGTTCACGGATGCAACAGGATTTCATTGTTACCGATTGCATGACTGCCTGGGCAATTGCCGAATTTGAATATTTTGATTCCATTGATAATGTAGCTACAAACCTGGTATACAACGGAAAGATCATGTATCTGCTTGATGCTTTGCTTCCCGGTGCGCCCGACAGTATTAAGATTGCTTACACAGGTAAACAACTGGAATGGTGCAAAAAAAACGAAAAAAAAATGTGGACAAGCCTGGTGGAGAATAAACTGATTTTCTCTTCTGAATATATGGATATCAAGCGTTTATTTAATGAAGGCCCATTTACCGCTACCTTTTCAAATAATTCACCTGCCCGCACCGGTACCTGGATTGGCTGGCAAATCGTGAGATCTTATATGAAAAATAACCCGGGTATCAGTTTGCCAATGCTGATGAAAGATAATGATTACCTGAAAATTCTGAACCATTCAAAGTATAATCCCTGACATGAGTAATGTGATAATGTGACAATGTGATAATGTGATAATGTAATAATGTGATAATGTAATAATGTAATAATGCAACAATCTATTATTCAATACATACCATAACTCATAACTCATAACTCATAACTCATAACTCGTAATTCATAACTCGTAATTCGTAATTCGTAACTCGTAATTCGTAACTCGTAATTCAAAAATATCTTGACTGCTCCCTTTGATATTGTCAACACTCCCCTGATGAAACAGTACAACAGCATCAAGGCTAAGCATCCGGATGCCATACTGTTATTCAGGGTCGGCGATTTTTATGAAACATTCTCAGAAGATGCCATCAAGGCCTCTGAAATACTTGGTATTACACTGACCCGGAGAGCCAATGGTTCAGCGTCATATATTGAACTGGCAGGGTTTCCCTTCCATGCGCTCGATACCTACCTGCCAAAATTAGTGCGGGCCGGACAAAGAGTAGCTATTTGCGAACAACTTGAAGATCCGAAACTCACCAAAAAGATTGTAAAACGGGGAGTAACGGAACTTGTGACCCCAGGTGTTTCAATGAATGAGAACGTACTGAACCACAGGGAAAATAATTTCCTGGCCTGTGTATTTCTTGAAAAAAAAGCCACAGTCTTTGCCGGTTTGGCCTTCCTCGATATTTCCACCGGTGAGTTCTTTACTGCCGAAGGCAATCCCGATCATATCGATAAATTGCTTCAGAGTTTTCAACCGAAAGAAGTATTGTTTGAAAAGGGAAAACAGCAGCTTTTCAACGAGTTGTTCGGGAGCAGGTTCTACACCTACCGCCTCGACGACTGGGTTTTTAACCCGGAAACTTCATACCAGCGATTACTCAAACATTTTCAAACCACTTCACTTAAGGGATTTGGCGTTGAGAATCTTAAATATGGAACTATTGCTGCCGGTGCCATTCTGCAATACCTTGATATCACCCAGCACGACCGGTTGGGACATATTACAAACATATCGAGAATTGAAGAAGACAGGTTTGTATGGCTCGACAAATTCACCATGAGGAACCTGGAACTGTTCAGCACCATCAGCGAGGGAGGATTTACACTTACCGATATTATTGATAAGACCATCTCCCCTATGGGATCGCGTATGATGAAACGCTGGCTGGCTCTTCCACTCAAGGACGCAGGCCCCGTGAATGAAAGGCTCGATACCGTGGGTTATCTTTTAGAACATACTGATGTGAGTGATTTGCTGGAACACAACATCAAACTGATCGGCGACCTCGAACGTCTGACTTCAAAAATCGCCGTAGGAAGGATCACTCCTAGGGAAATGATACAATTGAAAAATGCCCTGAGAGCCATCGATCCTGTAAAAGAAGCATGCATGAGCGCCAGGCAGCAATTACTCAATACCATTTCAGAACAGCTCAACCCATGCCATTCTGTAGCCGATAGAATTGAAAAGGAATTGAATCCCGATGCCCCTCACCAGTTAATTAAAGGTAATGTCATTACCGGAGGCGTTTCAGATGAGCTTGACGAACTCAGGAAATTACTTTTTTCAGGCAAAGACTATCTTAACGATATTGTCCAACGTGAGATTAACAGGACAGGCATTACCTCTCTGAAGATCAGCTTTAACAGTGTTTTCGGCTATTACATTGAAGTAAGGAATACCCATAAAGATAAAGTTCCGACTGAATGGATACGCAAGCAAACCCTGGTGAGCGCTGAAAGATACATCACCGAAGAACTTAAAATTTATGAAGAGAAGATTTTCGGCGCCGAAGAAAAGATACTGGCACTCGAAACCAGACTATATAACGACCTGGTGCTAAGCCTGACGGAATATATCAGCGCTATTCAGCTTAATGCGACACTGATTGCAAGGCTTGACTGCCTGTTATCCCTGGCAAAAACTGCAAAAATGAACAAGTATTGCCGCCCGGAAGTTAACGATTCAGATATTATTGATATCAGGCAGGGACGTCATCCTGTGATCGAGAAGCAATTACCCGTGGGTGAGGAATATGTCCCCAATGATGTTTATCTTGATACAAACGATCAGCAGATCATCATGATCACAGGCCCAAATATGGCAGGGAAATCGGCACTTCTGAGGCAGACCGCCCTCATCGTTCTGCTTGCCCAGATCGGCAGCTTCGTGCCGGCAAAATCTGCCGTTATTGGAGTTGTTGATAAGATTTTTACAAGGGTGGGCGCATCCGATAATATTTCCCAGGGGGAATCCACTTTCATGGTCGAAATGAACGAGGCTGCCAGCATTCTGAACAATCTGTCGCCCGGCAGCCTGATTTTGTTCGACGAATTAGGCAGGGGAACCAGCACCTATGACGGAATATCCATCGCCTGGGCAATTGTTGAATACATCCACGAACATCCGAAATGTAAGGCGAAAACATTGTTTGCCACGCATTACCATGAGCTGAACGAAATGGAAAATTCTTTCCCGAGGATAAAAAACTACAATGTCTCCGTAAAAGAATCAGGCAACAAAGTTCTTTTCATGAGAAAATTAGTACGCGGAGGCAGTGAACACAGCTTTGGCATTCATGTGGCAAAGATGGCCGGAATGCCCGTCAGTATTGTGCAAAGAGCCAACGAAATCCTGAAAGAACTTGAAGGGGAACAGAAAAAACAAAGCCTTACCAAACCAGTCACCGACCTCGGACAAAGGAGGGAAGGTTTTCAGCTCAGTATTTTTCAACTGGACGACCCGGTACTGAAGCAAATCAGGGATGAAATAAAAAACCTCGATGTAAATAACCTGACACCTGTTGAAGCTTTGAATAAACTGAACGAAATAAAAAAAATCACGGGGATCTGATTAATGACCTTGAAATTTTATATTTAAATTCAATTTTATCAGGCAAGTATTGATTAAATTCGTGTGTATGAAAACCATTTGTAGAACAACAACATTGAAGTTAATATCAGCATTGCTGATAATTTTTCACTCATGTTTTTGCAAGGCAACGACCCTTTCAGATACGGTACTTATTAAATCATACCTGACTTTATTAACAAAAACAGAAAATTATCGCACTTACAACAATGTCAAACAACTTGATATAACTGCTGACATTATTAAATCCGTTTTTTATAAATACTCAGACAGTGTATTTGTTCAAGAATATATCGCAAATGGAAGAACTTACAGAAATGTAATTTGCTCCTTCGGTACAGAGAATAAAAAAAGAATTGTTATTGGTGCTCATTATGATGTTTGTGGTATTCAGCAAGGCGCTGACGACAACGCCAGTGGTATTGTTGGGTTGCTTGAACTTTCCAGATTATTAAAAGGCCTGAAACTAAATTATCGTATTGACCTTGTTGCTTATTCATTAGAAGAACCACCATATTTTGACACTGAATTCATGGGAAGTTATATCCATGCAAAATCACTTCATGATAGTAAAGCAGATGTTTTAGGTATGATTTCGTTAGAAATGATAGGATTCTTTAAAGATGAAGATAAATCACAGTCATATCCGATAGGAATTCTCTCTCTGATATATGGCAATAAAGGAAATTACATTACACTGGTAAAAAAATTCCATTCAGGTAAATTTGCACATAAGTTTTGCAAACAGTTTAAAACATCAAAAACGATTAGAACAAAAATATTTACCGGACCAGGAGGTATGCAAGGTATTGGATTTTCAGACCACTTAAATTACTGGAAATTTGGTTACAGTGCATTGATGATTACAGACACTGCATTTTACAGAAATAATAATTACCACGAACCAACAGACACAATGGAAAAGCTTGACTTGGCCAGAATGGCAAAAGTAATTGACGGAGTATATATTACATTAATGAATTTATGATAATAAAAAACAATTATGATAAATCATATTATTCGCTTCATAATGGCCGGTACCGGCAAATCCTCCGGACTTTTTCAGCAGTTCCTCAATAATTTTTCTTCATTTTATAAAAGTAATTAAATAAGTACTTATATTTGTACTTTATTAAAAATTGTTTTGAATTTTTTAATTCTAAATATTTTGCCACCAAGTCACTAAGACACCAAGGAACACAAAGTGCTCATTTACTGAAATATTATCTTTGTGAACCTTTGTGACTTTGAGCCTTTGTGGCAGAAAATGATTTATTAAATTAACTTTATTAAAATTCAAAACAGTTTATTGTAAATTTTAAAATTAAATGATGAAAGTCGCAAATTACACAGAGTTCAGAACTAATTTAAAGCAGTACCTTGATTATGTGGAGGATAATAATGATACTTTAATCATTAAAAGAGGTACCGGTCATGGAACAGTACTCATTTCACTTGCTGAATATAATTCTATTATTGAAACCATGCATTTACTCAGTTCCAAGGCAAATGCCGACAGGTTATATGAATCCATCCAACAGATGAAAACCGGCAAAACTTTTCAAAAAAAACTGATTGAAGAAAAATGAGGATTATCTTTTCAGAGAATTCATGGGAAGATTATATCTCATGGCAATCAGAGGATAAAAAAATCCTGAAAAAGATAAATATGCTGATTAAAGATATTCAGAGAACTCCTTATAATGGAATTGGAAAGCCCGAGGCCCTGAAAGATGACCTGACCGGATTATGGTCAAGACGGATCGACAGGGAACACCGATTAGTCTACCAGGTAATTGAAAATAAAATATTGATATTTAGCTGCAGGTACCATTTTGATTAGTAAATTAGCAACCTGTTAAACCATCATATACCAGGCGGGCGTAGAAATTTTGATATTGTACATCATTTGTTATTTGTGATTTGATTTTTGGAATTTTTTACCAAAATGCGTCATAATTTCAGAAATAAGATAAAACTTTTATATATGCATTATTTTCTCATCTATGACTTAGCTCCCGGTTATCTGGAAAATAGAACCATTTACCGCAATGAGCATTTATCCTTGGCCTGGCAGGCTAATGAGCGTGGTGAACTCATATTGGGCGGTGCACTGACCGACCCGGTTGATACAGCTATTTTATTATTTAAGGGTGATTCGCCTGATGTGGCTGCCAGTTTTGCCAAGACCGATCCATATGTTCTGAACGGATTAGTCAAAAAGTGGACAGTGCGTCAATGGCTTACAGTAGTAGGCGAACAGGCGGATACCCCTGTCAGGTAATTTAATGTCTGAATAATCAGTCCTGATCCTGATTTAAGTATTTGATTTTGTCTTAGTCCTAATCTTAGTCTTAGTCAGATTTTTAACATGGACAAGGACTAAGACAAGGACAAGGACTAACAAAGAAAACAGTAAGAATATTTTTTTTATCTTACCACATTCAGCACATGTGTTTCCGAAATATTTCCGGAAATCATTTTGCATAAATACAATCCGTTTGGATATGCGGTTGCATCAAATGTAAAAGTATTATCTCCGGCTTTCATAACTCCGGAAAATAATACTTCCAACTTCTGTCCTTCAATATCGCAAATACTCAGTTCGACCTGTCCTGTTACGGCAACACAGACATTGATACTTGTTGTGCGGGAAAACGGATTTGGATAACTTGAAAGGCGGCTAAATGCCATATTCCCGGTTTCGCTGATAGAAAAATTATACGAAACAGTAATAGTATCAATGAGTGTACAGTTGTTGGCATCAGTTATTGAAACGATATAAGAACCATGGGTAAGACCTGAGATATTCTCCGATGTTGCAGAATTAGACCAGAGGTAAGTAAAAGGAGCTGTTCCTCCGGTCACCGTAAGATCAATTGCCCCGTCACTTGCAGTTACGCTGCTGGCATTGGTTACCTGCGCCGAAGGACTAATGGCTGTTGGTTGGGTAATTGTGATTGACTGATAAGCAGAACAGCTGTTAGCATCTGTCACAGTATAATTATAGTCTCCGGCAGCAACCGAGAAATCACCCGTTCCGGTATATGGTGAAGTACCACCACTTCCTGTTACATTTACGGTGGTAGTACCTCCGCTGCAAAGAACAGTTCCAGATGAAACATTAATAACCGGAGATTGATGGATGGCAAGGTCGGAACCATTATCAGAAGAAACTAGAACCGGGTTTGAGGAACTGACCCTGATACGGTAACCTGTTCCGGCAGCAGTAAATGCCGGGATGACCGCAACGATAGTTCCCGAATTAGTGCCGGTCAATGTCCCGATACTAATTGGACTGGTAAAGCTGCCTGCTGCATCAGAAAGTTCTGCAGTAAAAATATTTCCGGAATTAAATGTACCGGTTTTTGCGAATGAAACATTAAACGCTGTCTGGGTGCATAATGAAGAAACTGAGATCGGATTTGTTGTAATGGAAGGCGCCAATACCTGCTCTGAAATAACAAGTGTACTTAATCGGGTAGTTGAAGTAGTGATGGCAAATGCCCCGTAAAATGTAACGTTTCCTGTACCCGAAGCAGGCGCTGTCCAGGTAAAAGTCCAGACGGCAGGATTGGTTGAGACTGTTGAAGAATGAGTAATATACTTGTTACTTCCGGTCAGATGTGATCCTGTTCCTGCTGTCAGCGTACCGAGCAAATTTCCGGAAGGGCTTTGAGGGGATACTTCAAAACCTTTGTTTCCCGAACCCGGCACTGTTACTGTAATAGTATAAGAATTACCGGCAATATAACCGGCAACGGGCACATTGGAAGTGATCCAGCCGGTAACTGCAGTAGCTGTACCACCATGACATGATGTACAATTTGAACCGTCTCCCGGCGAGCCTGTTTTACCGGCCGGAGCGCCTGAAGCATGTAACATAAAATTTGAAAACTCTACGATTGTCAGACTCGCAAGAATTAATATTCCTATTGAATATAATAATCTTTTCATAATTAATTATTTAATTGCTTCTGTCAATAGACAAATTTATGAAAAAATAGTCGAAAACATTAAATAGAAAGTTACTTTTTAAAAAAATTAAATTAATCATAATAAAAAATCCCGGTGATAAAGGCCGGGAATTTCTGTTAATTATATTATTATTCTGTGTTGATTATCCTGAGAAGCTCATACCTGCTAATCTCTTATAATTATTATGACGCCATTGGGCCGCATTTTCAGCAGCCTGGAACAATGCATCTGCTTCTTTCGGGAACCCCTGTTTCAAAGAAGTATAACGTACTTCACCTCCCAGGAAAGTCTTGAATTTTGTCCAGTCCGGTTCTTTTGAATCGAGGATGAACGGGTTCTTTCCTTCAGCTTCCAGCATTGGGTTGAAGCGGTATAGGCTCCAGTATCCGGCTTCGACGGCTTGTGAAGCTTCTTCCTGGGCTTTTCCCATTCCGGCTTTCAAACCATGATTAATGCAAGGCGCATAAGCAATGATAATGGATGGTCCGTGGTATGCTTCCGCTTCCTTAATGGCTTTAAGGTACTGTGACTGGCTGGATCCTATGGCCACCTGGGCTACATATACATAACCGTAACTCATGGCCATCATCCCGAGGTCTTTTTTACGGACGCGTTTGCCGGCTGCTGCAAATTTTGCCACAGCAGCAATCGGTGTCGCCTTAGAGGACTGTCCACCAGTATTTGAATAGACTTCAGTATCGAGTACCAGCAGATTGACATCTTCCCCCGAAGCAAGGACGTGGTCAAGGCCTCCGTAACCAATATCATATGCCCAGCCATCACCGCCAAATATCCAGACTGATTTTTTTATGAGGTACTGGCTAAGTTTCAGAATCTGATCTTTTACCGGGTCAGTTTCATTTTTCAGAGCGGCAATTACCTTTGCACCTGCTTCTTCTGATTTCTCAGCATTATCCTTGCCTTCCAGCCACAGCCTGAAAGCATCAGCAGTTTCGGCTGACAGATTGCCGGCTGCCAATGCATTTGTGATAATAATGGCAACACGATCGCGCATTTTATTCACACCCAATGCCATGCCTAGGCCATATTCAGAGTTGTCTTCGAACAACGAGTTAGCCCAGGCAGGCCCGAATCCGTTTTTCTTAGATGTACAATAAGGAGTACTGGGCGCTGAACCACCATAAATGGATGAACAACCGGTAGCATTGGCAACCATCATTCGTTCGCCGAACAATTGTGTGATGACTTTGATATAAGGTGTTTCCCCACAACCAGCACAGGCGCCCGAGAATTCGAACAATGGCTGTGCAAACTGGCTGTTTTTCACATTCTTATCTTTTTGAACTATGTTATCTTTATACGTTACGTGCTTATCGAAATATTCCCATATTTCAACATTCTGCATCTGCGTTCCCAGCGGTGTCATAACAAGCGCCTTGATTTTGGCCGGGCATACATCTTCGCAGTTTCCGCAGCCGGTACAGTCGAGCGGACTAATCTGGATGGTAAACTGGTACTCGGCAAGGTCCTTAGTGGCTGCCTGCAGCATCTTGGTACCTTTTGGTGCATGCTGAACTTCGTCAGCATTCATCAGGAAAGGACGTATGCAGGCATGCGGGCAGACAAAAGCACACTGGTTGCACTGAGTACAGTTTTCGGGTACCCATTCAGGAATATTAACGGCTATGCCACGTTTTTCATAAGCAGTAGTGCCTGAGGGGAATGTACCGTCTTCCCTGCCACTGAAAGCGCTCACGGGAAGATCGTCACCTTTCTGCAGATTGATGGGTTCAACCACGTTCTTGATAAATTCAGGAATATCCCTGTTATCTTTAACTTTCTTAATTTCAATTTTCTTCCATTCAGCAGGTATGGTAAGTTTTATTACTTCGCCTCCCTTGTCAATGGCAGCAATATTCATGGTTACAACATCTTCGCCTTTATTTCCATAAGTCTTGATAATGGCTTTTTTCATTGCTTTTACAGCCATTTCATATGGAATGACACCTGAAACTTTGAAGAAGGCAGACTGGGTGATTGAATTGGTACGGTTTCCAAGCCCGATACCTTCAGCGATCGCGGTGGCATTAATGATGTAACAATTGATTTCATTTTCTGCCAGGTATTTTTTCATCGAATCCGGCAGCCGCTTTTTTGTTTCTTCCTCATCCCAGATACTGTTGAGAAGGAATGAACCACCTTTTTTCAAGCCTTTCAGCATGTCATATTTATCAAGATAGGAAGGAACATGGCAGGCCACAAAATCCGGAGTATTTACCAGGTAAGGTGATCGTATCTGTTTATCACCAAAGCGTAAATGAGAAACGGTAATACCGCCTGATTTCTTTGAATCATAGGCAAAATATGCCTGGCAATATTTATCAGTGGATTCACCGATGATCTTGATGGAATTTTTATTGGCTCCCACAGTACCATCAGCTCCGATCCCGTAAAATTTTGCAGCATAATTGCCTTTTGGCGCTACATCAATTTCGGCAGGAAGAGACAATGATTTATATGTTACATCATCAACAATTCCTACAGTAAAGCCGTTTTTAGGCTGTTTTGATTTAAGGTTTTCGAAAACCGATAATACCATTGTGGGTGTGGTATCTTTGGAACTGAGCCCATATCTGCCTCCAACAATCAACGGTCTGTTTGCATTTTCGTAGAAAATATCCTTAATATCGAGGTAGAGCGGTTCGCCGTTAGCTCCCGGTTCCTTGGTGCGGTCAAGTACAGCAATGCGTTTTACCGAAGCCGGCAATATGTTGAAGAAATATCTGGCAGAAAAAGGACGATAAAGATGAACAGTGATAAGTCCGACTTTTTCTCCTTTCTGCATAAGGTAATCAATCACTTCCTTCGTTGTCTCGGTGATTGATCCCATGGCAATAATAATGTTTTCAGCCTCTTTATGGCCGTAATATGTAAATGGATGATATTCCCTGCCTGTCAGTTTATGGATTTCCTGCATATAATTTTCCACAATGTCAGGAACAGTAAGGTAAAATTTATTGGCAGCCTCGCGCGACTGAAAATAAATATCAGGGTTCTGGGCTGTTCCCCTGGTGACCGGGTGTTCAGGATTTAATGCACGGTTGCGGTAAGCCTGTAATGCTTCATGATCGAGGAGTTTTGTCATGTCCTCCATCGCCATTGCTTCAATTTTCTGTATCTCTGCTGAAGTACGGAACCCATCGAAAAAATGCAGGAATGGAACTCTTGATTTTATAGCGGCAAGATGTGCAACACCGGCCAGGTCCATAATTTGCTGCACACTGCTGGTTGCCAGCATGGCAAAACCAGTTTGGCGGGTGGACATCACATCGCTGTGATCACCAAAAATAGAAAGCGCCTGTGCAGCAAGGCTGCGAGCCGAAACATGAAATACCCCGGGCAATAATTCCCCGGATATTTTGTACATGTTCGGGATCATCAGCAATAATCCCTGTGAACAAGTATATGTTGAAGTCAGAGCGCCCGATTGCAGCGAACCATGCACTGCTCCTGAAGCTCCGCCTTCTGATTGCATTTCAATTACACGGACTGTCTCTCCAAAAATATTCTTTTTACCATTGGCAGCCCACTCATCAACGTATTCAGCCATTGTTGATGAAGGAGTGATCGGATATATGGCTGCCACTTCGCTGAACATATAAGCAATATGTGCAGCAGCATAATTCCCGTCACAGGTGATAAAATTCTTTTTATTTGCCATTTTTAACCAGTATTTTTTTAATGATTATCAGATTTTCAAACAGTCTGCAAAGTTATGACATTTGATTTTGCCTATTTATGTTATACAGCCTGAAACACTTCAATTTTTTGTGGTCGTTGCAAGACATCCATGCGTATATTTGGAGTTTTAAATCTGTATGATCTCGGTCAACCAATTATCCTTGCATTTCGGTGGTTTTGAGCTGTTCAGGGACCTTTCGTTCATGATCAATCCGCGTGACCGGATTGGACTGGTGGGAAGGAACGGAACAGGCAAAACAACTCTGCTTAAAATACTGGTCGGTGAGATCAGGGATTATGAAGGCATAGTTTCCAAACCCACTGATATTACCTATGGCTATCTTCCCCAGCAAATTGCGGTGAAGGATGGGAAGACTGTCTTTGATGAGGCTATATCTGCCTTCGAAGAAGTATTATTACTTGAACATAAAATCCGTCAGGTTAATATAGAATTGAACCATCGTAAAGATTACCAGTCGGATGAATATAACAAACTGATTCATGATTTGTCGGAAGCAAACGAACGTTTTGCAATCATTGGTGGTTCAAGCATTCATGCAGATGTCGAACAGACCCTCATAGGCCTCGGTTTCCGGGCAGGGGATTTTGACAGGCAGACAAACGAATTCAGTGGTGGCTGGCGTATGCGTATTGAACTGGCTAAAATTCTGCTTAAAAAGCCACAGGTACTGCTTCTTGACGAACCCACCAATCACCTTGATATCGAATCTATTCAATGGATGGAATCCTTTCTGGCCGGTTACCCGGGAGCTGTCGTACTCATTTCCCACGACCGCGCTTTCCTTGATAATGTGACCAACCGCACCATTGAAATTTCCCTTGGAAAAATTTATGATTATAAAGTACCATATTCGCAATATATTGTACTTCATAAGGAAAGAAGGGAACAACAAATGGCGGCCTTCCGCAACCAGCAGAAATTGATCGGGAAAACGGAAGATTTCATCGAACGATTCAGGTATAAGGCCACCAAGGCAGTACAGGTGCAGTCAAGGATTAAACAGTTAGAGAAAATCGAAAGGCTGGAAGTGGATGATATTGACAATTCGGTGATGAAATTCCGGTTTCCACCTGCCAGGCAATCGGGCAATATTGTAGTGGAAATTAAGCAGTTGTCAAAAAACTATGGTGATATCATGGTGTTGAATGACGTTGAAATGACCATCACCAAAGGAGAGAAAGTAGCTTTTGTAGGCCGGAACGGTGAAGGAAAAACCACTTTGTCGAAGATCATCACCGGGGAACTGGATTGTGAAGGCACCTGCAAACTCGGGCATAATGTAAAGATCGGCTATTTTGCACAGAACCAGGATGAACTGATGGACGAAGCAAAGACCGTTTTTGAAACCATTGATGAGGCGGCAACCGGTGAAATGCGGACAAAGGTAAGAGACCTGCTGGGCGCGTTCCTGTTTGGCGGGGAAGATATTGACAAGAAAGTGAAAGTCTTATCAGGTGGTGAAAGATCAAGGCTGGCGCTTGCGAAAATGCTCCTTCAACCGGTCAACCTGCTGGTACTCGACGAGCCTACCAATCACCTTGACATGGCCTCAAAAGACATTCTGAAACAAGCGCTTCTGAATTATGATGGAACTATTCTCCTCGTTTCTCATGACCGTGACTTCCTGAACGGGCTTACCTCAAAAGTCTTTGAGTTCAGAAATAACAAGATTAAGGAATATATCGGAGGTATTTATGAATTCCTTGAGAAAAAAAAGATTGCTACGCTTTCAGAACTGGAACGCCGTGATAAAACCGGAAATACATCAAAAGATGCCGAATCATCTGAAAATAAAATACTTTACGAACAAAGAAAAGAAATTGACCGGAATATCAAACGGATAGAAGTCAGAATTATGAAATCAGAGGATTTTATTCATCAGTCAGAAATGAAAATGAATGAATTGAACCGGCAGATGTCATCTCCGGACAGTACCCATGATCACTCAGTATTTCAGAAATACGAAAGTCTGAAAACACAGATTGATGAAGAAATGACCCGATGGGAAAAATATCATAATGAACTGGAAGAATGGAAATCCAGACGCAACAGGCAGTAGGCATTAGGCACCAGGCATTAGGCAATAGGCAATAAATGGTTGATATGGGCAAGTTTAAAAAAATAGAAAAAATAAATATACTGTTGTACATTTTGATTATCACATTGTTGTCATTAGGTTGCAACAATCAGAACATCAATGTTAAACAGGTTTCTACAAAAACGGATACAATTGATATAAAAAATCAAAAGACTGATAACTTTCCTCAGTCTGAATTTGATAGTATTGATGCAAAAACCAATGCAATGTACCAAATAAGCGGAAAGATATTGTATAAAAAAATTTGGTGTGGCGGAGTGCAGGTAGGACCTGAATTTTACAAAATCAGGCCTTTTATTAATAAAAAAATTCTGATTATTAATGGAAGCATCAATTCGGATACCTGCAGAAGAATTACTGAATTAAGAACAAATGCAAAAGGTGAATTTAACTTTGAAGTTAAACCGGGTCTGTACGGACTCATAGCTGAAAACTGGAAACAGGTTAAATTTAAACAGCCTGTCTGTGAAAGCTGGGAGTTAGCCTGTTTGCGGAAAGCATATAAAAAGCCTGATATTTTGATCCGGGTTACTGATAAACCTGTTAGTAAATTGTCCTATACTGTTATTGTTTATTGCTCAGGAGGAAATCCCTGTAATCCGCTGAGAGGAGCTGACCGGCCATGATGAAAATGACCACCCACTCTATAATTATCGGACTTTAGATTGTGGTATTTAACTTCTGAAAATATTGGAAGAAGACTATAGACATTAGTATCTTATTTTTGAAATCTTGACACGTTTTGGCAACAAATCACAAAAAACAAAACACAAAAAACAAATAATAAACAATATCAAAATTTCAATTATGAAACAAACTACTTTGATTTTTCAATGATTGAAGAAATTATTTTTTTCAATTGAATGGCTTCGTCATGCAATTCAACTCCATCTTTCTCAAATTCAGGAGAGTTCGTTTCATAGATCAATCGTAAAAAAAATGCGCTCTCTTTTGCCTCCTTTCTGCAAATCTTCACTCTCATAAGGAAATCCTTTTTACTCAACGATTCATTTGCCTCAATATAATTTGCACCGACCGAACCAGAAGCTCTGACAACCTGTTTGCTATCCTCAATATTAGATATATTACCTGGAAGTTTCTTTATATATATTCTTACTTGCTTTGCAAATTGAAAATTCCGTTCTTCTAAATCATACACCGGTTTAGAATTTGTCATTTTGTTAATTGATATTTATTTGTTATTTGTATTTTGAGATTTGTGATTTCTGGTTTGGTTCTGGTTTGTCCAGAATAGGAAAATATTTTGTTTATATTAATATTGCCAATTCATCGGCAAGTTCAAATGCCCGGAGTTTATTATGATCTCTC
>JAPLDU010000020.1 GCA_026391255.1 Bacteroidia bacterium
ATAAACACATTCACTCTTTTGCAATTGAGCTTAAGAGACTGAATGGATTTGAAATTTTTTATTTCAAGTTGCTCAATCATATACTGATCTATTTATTAATCACTGCAAAATTAGTTAATAATATCCTTATTTTAAAACACTTCCTTAATATCGATTCGATACTGATTCATAAACAGTAAATTGTCACTTCATCACTATCTTCCTTTGAGTTTTCCGTCAATAATATCCATGCCGCCGGGAGTGACTTCAACCTTAATCAGGTCGTTCGTCTATCCCAGGCTCAAAAGAGCAGGGTCAATCAGGTCACGTCTTGTCTGAGCTTCGTTTCGCATTCAGGAAATAAAGTTCAAAAGTAGGGAAAATTCTTGGAGTTAATTTTATTCTTGATCTTGATGGTTTTCTCAAGTCTTCTTGTTATTAGTTTCATTTATTGCTTCAACATTATTATCCTTACTATCATTCATAAATTTATAATAATTTCTCACACCATATAAAATATATACTAAATCAAGAATCAAAATAAAAATAAATATTGACCCGAAAGGATTTTCTTGAATCCAAAATAAAATTCCTTTAGCTGGTATAGATTTTAAAACTGTAGGTACTATGAATCCATTATTAAAAGTGTATTTTATTTTTTTATAGTATTTTAAATCTAACTCACTCACAAAATCAAATGACCAAATCTTTAAAGAAATAGTATTAGATGGTCTTATCTCATCAAGTGATATAAAGTCTTGAAAATTACCATTTTTTATAAAATTATCATTGTCATATAGTTCATAATATCCATTTGCAGGTATCTCAAATCTTAATTCTTTAACAATATGATCACATTTATTTTCAATACTCGATTCTACATAATATCTGGTAAGTCTAACTGGATATGTCTTATCAAGAATTAATGAATCTATACTATGAACCAATATATTATGATCAATTTGTCTCGGAATAGCATTTATAATATTATCAGCTAAAATTGATTTATTTATATGTGATAATGGTTTGAAAATCAATAATGAATCTGCGATATTATAAGAAAGAAAAAAAGGATCAATCGATTGGGGTACAATTTTTTCTATATCTTCGCGATATACTGCTCTATATTTTTCAATTGGTAAATTGAATTTAATTATGGAAATGTCAGAATTGAACTTTAATTTATCAGAAAAGAAGTAGGCAAATATCTGATAAAAAAGATAAAGTCCTCCTATAATCCCAAATATAATTGACACTTTAGTTGCAAAGTCCCACTTAAATAGTTTTTTCATTTAATATTTTTAATTCTGTGATTATTCAAAATGACTGGTACTTCCAATCTATTCCGTTTTTGCTTATCTAATTTAACATTTTATTATATTCCAATTCAATGTAATGCAAATGTACAAAACCTATCATAACTTGTTCTCATATAACATAAATTAAGCATATTAATCGAAAATTAACCGCATAATACGAATTTAAATGAACTAACCACCGACCGGCTTTTATGCCAGGGAAAGCCATTTTTTACCAAATAAGGTCTATCGCTGGAATGTCTGCCACTTGATTGATTATCTACCGAACGATTATTACATTATCCATTCAATCTTATTATATTTCTCTTTCATCTTATCCCAAAATCCATCACTCCAGTCCAAAACAACTGCTGGTTGCCAATCATCAGGAAAATCTTTCAAAATTGCATCAACCATTTTACTTCCGTTTCCTTTTACTGGTGAGTTAATTTCGTAGAAATTGATGGTCTTATATGATGGACTGTATAGTATCTGAACTCCTGTTGCTGTTTCATGATCCAATTGAGTAACCGGAACCTGTGGTCTTTTTGGATAATTTTCGCTTGAAGCCGCCAGTGTTTCATCGCAAATTCTAATGTAATTGATAAAATTCAACTCAGCTAATCTGATTGCCATTTTCACAATTTCAGAAGGTAATTGTCTGACCCTGTTGATCACGCAAATTTGCTTCCCCTTCCCTTTATACGGCAGGAACAATTCTTCAAATTCCCGTTTATTTAACCAATCACTCATTTGCCACAACATGAATTTATTTTTTTTGCCTGTTTATTAATTTCTTCAATCATATTTCATTCAATTTATTTAAAAGTTGACGAATACGAATGTATGAACAATTTAACAAATTATTCTATCCTTTTCCTATTATCTTTTCACTGAAAGAAATGCCGCATCCTGCTGTTCTCCATTCTTTGCATTGATCAGCTTCTCCCTAAGCGCAGCCATATCCTGGCTGACTTTCTTTTCCACCACCTTTGAGTAGATTTGGGTTGTCTTTATGCTGGTGTGACCGAGCATGGAGCTGACAGATTCGATGGGAACCCCATTTGTTAAAGTAACAGTAGTGGCAAAAGTGTGCCGTGCTAAATGGAAGGTCAGGTTTTTGGTGATACCGCAAATATCGGCAAGTTCTTTCAGGTAGGTGTTCATTCTCTGGTTGCTGGAAACGGGAAGAAGCTGTCCTTTTGGGTTGGCTTCGGAGTAATCCTGGTATTTTGCAAGAATCTCAAGTGCTTTCGGGAGCAGGGGAATGGCCGACTTGGTTTCTGTTTTGGTACGGTGAATGTTGATCCACATCAGTCCGTCGATACCTTTATATATATGGTGTGAAGTCAGTTTGGCGGCATCAATGTAGGCCAGCCCTGTATAGCACGAAAACACAAATATATCCCTGACTTTATCGAGACGGGGAATGCAGATTTGTTTTCCCTCTATGGTTGCCAGTTCTTCACTGGTGAGGGCTTCTCTTTCAACTGCCTTGAGTTTACCTGAAAAGACTGCAAAGGGATCATTTTCCAGCCAGCCGTGTTTCATAGCAAAATTGATCACTTTCCGGAAATTCTTGATATATTTGATCGTTGAGTTATGCGCACAGTTCCGGGTGGTTTTCAGGAAATATTCAAATCCGGTGATAAACTCAAATTTCAATTCAGACAAAAACATATCATCCCGTTTATAGTGCAGCTTCATATACTCTTTGATATGTTTGCGGGTGGTATCGTACCGGTCTGTATTTGCTGGTTGTGAAAATCAAAAACTTCAAATATGGATTTGCTTATCCTGTCTCTTCCCTGGAAACGGTTTTTAATCTGATCTGCAGTAGGTAATTCGTTTCTGTCGGCAAAATCCTGCTGGATTTTATATACCCTTGATCTCAGGCTGAGCATGTATTCCTTCAACTGGCGGGAATCAGGCTTATTCCCGGAAGGCTGACCGTTTTCCCAACGGTTTATGTCAAAGCGACGGTTTATAGCGATCTCTGCCCTCTTGCCATTTACGGTTACCCGCATGTACACCGGGGCAGTTTTGTCTTTATTTGCCTTGTCATTACGTAAATAGAATGATAATGAGAAAGTTGACTTTGTTACCATAGTTGTTCGATTTAATTTATTTCTGTTCAAATGATCAAAATTGTGTTCAAAATGTACAAAACATGCAAAAATCAGGTATATTTGAAGCAAAAATAAGCTAATTATGACAAATTTACAAGAGAGATAATATTTTTATATGTACAGAAAATCAAATATATACGATTACATAGGTTACCTCATGAGTAAAAAAGTAACAGGTAACCTATCAGGTGTCCGAAAATATGAAAAAAGGTGAATAAATTTGAAAGAATCTGAAAAGAAAAAGGTCTCAACACTTTCATATTGAGACCTTTTGAAATTTACTGTTTCTAATTTGCGGAGAGAATGGGATTCGAACCCATGTTACCCTTTTGGGGTAAACACGCTTTCCAGGCGTGCCTCTTAAACCTCTCGAGCATCTCTCCGGATTAAGGGGCGCAAATGTAGTTAATTTTACATAATCGCAAAAAGGGTAACAGGTATCAGGTATCAGGACTAAGGTTTTTAAGATATGAAAATATGAAAATGTAAGATTATTAATTGACCTCAACTCTACTCATCACTCATCCTGATTCTTGAAACCTGATACCCCTTGCGACTTACGACTGTTGACTTACGACTAAAAAACGCTGATTTCCCCACTGATCGATCTGTTCAGACAGGCAATGATCTCTTCCTTTCGGGATTTGTTTCCTAAAAGGAACATCAGTTTGGTGAGCATGGCTTCGGTAGTGCTGTCATAACCACTGACCACACCTGCATCCCGAAGGGCAATGCTGGTGTCATACCTGCCCATGTCGACCATACCAGCATCGCATTGGGTCACATTTACAATGATAAGACCATTTGCAATTGCTTTTTTGATAAGTTCCACAAACCAATCACTCGTTGGGGCATTACCGGTACCAAAGGTTTCGAGTACAATTGCTTTTAATCCACTGATATTCAATATTGCATCGGTCACCTGTCTTGTAATACCCGGGAAAACTTTCAGTACGGCAACATTAGTTTCTAATCTTGTATATATTTTCAGTTTGAGATGTTTGTCCGGATTATGAATTGCCCCGTAATTATAGCGGAGGTGTATGCCGGCATGGGCAAGAGCAGGATAATTGTCGGATGTGAATGCATTAAAATGATCAGCATTGTGTTTACGTGTACGGTTTCCCCTGAATAATTTGTTCTCAAAATATATACAGACCTCCGGAACAATGGAATATCCATTATGTTTTGCCGCTGCAATTTCGATGGCGGTAATAAGATTTTCTTTACCGTCGGTTCGTAGTGTACCAATCGGTAGTTGTGAACCCGTGAAAATAACAGGTTTGTACTGGTTCTCAAGCATAAAACTCAATGCCGAAGCAGAATACGACATGGTATCAGTTCCGTGAAGCACCACAAATCCATCGTATAAGTGGTAATTTTCGTTCAGGATATTTGCCAGTCTTATCCAGGCTTCGGGGTTAATATCCGATGAATCAAGAGGAGGATCAAACGAAATGGCATCAAGCTGGAAACCGAACTTATTCAATTCCGGCACTTCGCGGGATATGTGGCTAAAATCAAGCGGAGCCAGTGAGCCTGTTTCCGGGTTGGTTACCATACCAATGGTTCCACCGGTATAAATGATCAGGACTGAGGGTTTTTCAGCAGGCATATTTATTTTTCTGTCAGGTGCAAAATTACGAATTTGATTTATCTTTAGCCCTGAAAAGTATCAAGCATCAGGTATCAAATAGTGAGTAGTGAATGGTGAGTAGTGAATGATGCCAAACAAACGAACAAAACGAATAAAATAATAAACACATTATCACATTATCACATTATCACATTATCACATTATCACATTATCACATTTTAAAAAATGCATTTACATCTGATAGACTGGATAATTGCAGTTTCTGCATTGTTAATTTGTTTTGTGCCCGCATTGTTTTTTGGCAAACGGGCAGGGAAAAGCACTTCCGAGTTTTTTGCTTCAGGCCGCTCTGTTCCATGGTGGCTGGCCGGTTTGTCAATGGTAGCCACGACCTTCAGCAGCGATACACCCAATCTGGTAACTGATATTGTACGAAGGCAAGGTGTGGCAGGCAACTGGTGCTGGTGGGCCTTTGTGCTTACAGGTATGCTCACGGTTTTCTTCTATGCCCGCCTGTGGCGCCGTTCCGGTGTGATGACCGATCTGGAATTCTATGAATTACGTTATTCCGGAAAAGCGGCCAGCTTTGTCAGGGGTTTTCGTTCTGTTTACCTGGGACTCTTCTTCAATTGTATGATAATGGCAACTGTGAACCTTGCAGCATGCAAGATAGCAGGCATTCTCTTCGGCATGGAACGCTGGCAGACCCTTATATTCGTGGGTCTGCTTAATGTTGCATTTGCTACTCATTCAGGTTTGTGGGGAGTGCTGGTGATCGACATGGTACAATTTTTTATTAAGATGACGGCTGTGATCGCCGCTGCCTATTTTGCCCTCAAACTGCCGCAGGTCGGCGGATTGCACGGTATGGTCACAAAGATTTCTGCTCTGAAAGGACCAGGCGGACTTCATTACTTGAATATACTTCCTGATTTTTCAAATAACTGGGACATGGCCATAGCAGTTTTCGTCATGCCTATTGCTGTTCAGTGGTGGGCTGTGTGGTACCCGGGGGCCGAGCCAGGAGGCGGCAGTTATATTGCCCAGCGAATGCTTGCTTCAAAATCTGAAAAACATGCCCTGGGTGCAGTATTATTCTTTAACCTTGCCCATTATGTGCTTCGTCCCTGGCCATGGATACTGGTAGCTCTTTGTTCAATTTTAGTATATCCTCAGTTATCTGATATCCAGCATGCATTTCCCCATCTCGATCCTCACCTCCTTGGAAATGATATTGCCTACCCGGCCATGCTCAAATTCCTGCCAATTGGCTTTATCGGTCTAATGGTCGGTGGGCTCATTGCGGCAAATTCCTCGACCATCCTGACCCACCTGAACTGGGGCGCTTCTTACCTTGTGCATGATTTCTACAGGAGGTTCATCAGAAAGACTAAGTCTGAAAAGCATTATGTATTGGTTGGACGTCTTACCACCATCGGGTTATTCATATGCGCCTCTCTGACGGTCTATATTCTTGATTCGGCAAAGGATGCTTTTGATATTATTTTGCAGGTGGGAGCCGGAACCGGTTTGCTATACCTTGCCCGATGGTTCTGGTGGAGGGTGAATGCCTGGTGCGAAGTCACCGCGATGGTCAGCTCATTTCTTATTTCTATCATTTTCCTGATTTTGAACAAGAACGGGATGCAAATCAGTACACATATTGCCCTTATTGTCACCATTGGCTTTACTTCAGTTTGCTGGATCACCACCGCATTTGTAGCTCCCGAAACCGATATGAATGTGCTGATCGCATTTTATAAAAAGGTCCACCCCTTTGGACCGGGTTGGGAGAAGATTCGTATTGAAGCCGGCATTGAGAAAGATGAGGTAAGGATGAAACGGGAGAATATCCCGCTCGGGTTGCTTGGCTGGTTTGCCGGATGTACTACGATATGGTCATCACTTTTCACTATTGGCAATTTCCTTTATGGTCGGACAAATTTCGCATATATCCTGCTGGCAGTGTTTGTGATAAGCGGTACAGCGCTAGTCTGGGTGGTAAACAGGTTGTGGAGGTAACCGGTAAATGCAGTAGAGACATGGCATGCAATATTGTAGAGACATGGCATGCCATGTCTCTACATAATGTCATTTCCAACATTTTTCATTACCATAGCCGTGCGGCAGGTATTGTAAATCCTGAGTCTCCATGATTTTGTTTCTTTATCATAGTAAGTCGGGTAAGAGATCAGATCGTCAACCCTTTCATGACCACCAAATGATGCATGGTCTGTACTCAGGATGATGCGGTAATCTCCCGGTTGAGGAACCATAAATTCATATCCCGGAATGGAATGATTCGGATGAAAATTGAACAGGAAAATCAATCCACCACGCTCAAAGACGATGGTCTTGTTTACCTCATCCATATTGAGTTGACGGGGGAAGCCAGCATTCATAATTTTGTACTTCCCTGCAATCAGAAGCATTTCATGATCAAAAGCTGCCAGGTAGTGATACTTTAATTTGATATCATCAGCCAGTGACCATTGCCGGCGGGCATGCTGATAGCTCCAGTTATTTCCCTCCCTCGGAAAATCAATCCATTCAGGGTGCCCGAATTCATTTCCGATAAAGTTCATATAGGCATTTCCCCCGAGGCTGATGGTAAACAAACGTAACATCTTATGCAGGGCAATGCCTCTGTCAATTATCGGATTGTTATCATTGATCTGCATGTGAAAGTACATTTCCTTATCCATGAGCCAGAAAGCAAGAGTTTTGTCACCGACCATGGCCTGGTCGTGCGACTCTGCATAAGCCACTGTTTTAACTCCGAAATTACGGTCTGTGACTGTTTGCCACATTTCATGAATGTTCCATTCCTCGTCAGGTTTCTCTTTCAGTAACCTGATCCAATAGTCGGGGATGCCCATTCCGAGCCGGTAGTCGAATCCTAAACCGCCATCATCCACAGAACTGGTCAGGCCTGGCATTCCGCTCACTTCTTCAGCAATAGAGAGAGCATGTGGATTGACAGCATGAATGAGATGATTGGCCAGCATCAGGTAGGTAATTCCATCGTATTCAATCCCCTGCCGGAAATATTTTGCAAGACTCCCGAAAGGAATATCATATCCGTGATGGAAATAAATCATGGAAGCTACACCGTCAAAGCGGAAACCGTCGAAATGGAATTCTTTAAGCCAGTACTTTAAATTTGACAGCAGGAAACGTTTTACTTCAGTCTTGCCATAGTCGAACAGGCGTGAGTCCCACATCGGGTGTTCGCCTCTTTCTCCTGGATGAAAATACTGGTTATCAGATCCGTCAAAACGGTTCAGCCCTTCGTTGATGTTTTTTACGGTGTGTGAATGAACAATATCCATTACTACAGCAATACCCATGCTATGGGCTTTTTTTATCAGTTCTTTCAGTTCTTCAGGAGTACCAAAGCGGGAACTGGGTACAAAAAAATTTGAAACATGGTATCCAAATGATCCGTAGTACGGATGTTCGGCAATGGCCATGATCTGAATGACATTATATCCCGCAATTTTAATGCGTGGTAGGATATTTTCAGCAAATTGCCTGTATGTCCCGATCCCCGGAAATTCCTGGGCCATCCCGGTATGACATTCATAAATAAAGGGGCTTTCGATTGATGAAGCATCAAAATGATCATCTTCCCAGTTGAATTCATCAGGCAGCCAGACCACCCCGGTAAAATCCAGTGTTTTCATATCCTGCACAACATAGCGGATATAAGCGGGTATGCGTTCTCGCCAACCGTCCGGTGAATGTACCAGTACCTTGATTTTACTGCCATGAACGAAAGTATTATGATAATCTTCCCGGGAAAGGAATATCTCCCAGATACCAAAATCATTCATGGTGAGCCTGTGGGTATCTCTTTTCCACCCGTTAAAATCACCGGTCAGGAACAGATCAAGCGCCTTGGGAGCCCATTCGCGGTAAGTCCATCCATTCCGGGTAGTATCAAAATTAATTCCGAAGTAATGATAAGCATCCGCAAACTGTTCAAGGTTGCCAAAATCATGCTCAATTTCCCGAAGTGCATCCGAATAACGGAGCCACCTGTCATAAACCTCCACAGCAACAGGTTCCAGCCATGGGTCATTTTTTACAATTCCCATGATTCCTGGTTTAGATGTTTGATTCTGTTTCTTCGGGGACATACTGATTCAATTTGGTCACAAAATAAGAAAATAAAATGGTATCAAGTATCAGGTATCAGGATAGTAGTCACTTATAATTATGAGTGATGAATTATGAGTTATGAATTATGAGTGGTGACATGAAATCTGTTCGCCTGGTCATTTCATTACTATCTTAATTCACAAGCTCCATTTGTTGCTGTTTTTGTTCGTTTGTTCAAATGTTCGTTTGTTCGATTATTCGATTGTTCCTGAAACTCATCACTCATAATTCATAACTCATCACTCCTTCTGAGACTTTTTCCATACATTTGCCAGCCAATTTCAAATTTATCTGAAAATATGATACAGGAAGATTTCTTAAAGAAACTGATTTCACATTCAAAGGAATATGGTTTTATTTTCCCGTCAAGTGAGATTTACGACGGATTAAGCGCAGTATACGATTACGGTCAGTATGGCGTTGAGTTGAAGAATAACATCAGGCAATACTGGTGGAATGCCATGGTAAGACTGAATGAGAATATCGTGGGTATTGATTCGGCAATATTCATGCATCCGACTATCTGGAAGGCATCCGGGCATGTTGGTGCTTTTAACGATCCGCTCATTGATAACAAGGATTCGAAAAAACGTTACCGTGCCGATAACCTGATAGAAGAATACAGGGATAAGTTACAGGATAAGATTGATAAGGAAGTGGACAAAGCCCATAAACGCTTTGGTGAATCATTTGATAAAGAGATGTACCTGTCAACAAACCCGAAAGTACTGGAATACCAGTCAAAAATTGATGTTGTGAATACCAGGCTTGTCAATGCTCTTAAAAATGACGATCTGAACGAGCTAAGGCAGATCATCATTGATTGTGAAATTGTATGCCCGGTATCCGGAACACGCAACTGGACAGAAGTGAGGCAGTTCAACCTGATGTTTGAAACAAAGATGGGTTCTGTTGACCAGGAAGCCAGTACCATCTACCTGCGACCGGAAACAGCCCAGGGAATATTTGTGAATTTCCTGAATGTTTATAAATCAGGCAGGATGAAGATACCTTTTGGTATAGCCCAGACAGGAAAAGCTTTCCGCAATGAGATCGTGGCACGACAGTTCATTTTCCGCATGCGTGAGTTTGAACAGATGGAAATGCAGTTCTTCGTCCGTCCCGGTGAGGAACTCAGCTGGTTCGAATACTGGAAGGAGAAACGTATCCGCTGGCATAAAGCGCTTGGATTTGGCGATGATAAATACCGTTTTCACGTTCACGACAAGCTGGCACACTATGCCAATGCCGCCGTGGATATTGAATTTGACTTCCCAATGGGTTTCAAGGAAGTGGAAGGTATACATTCACGGACCGATTTTGACTTATCACAACACCAGCAGTTTTCAGGAAAGAAAATGCAGTATTTCGATGCTGACCTGAATCAGAACTATATCCCTTATGTAATTGAAACTTCTATCGGCCTTGACCGAACTGTATTACTTGTTTTATCGGCATCGTATGCTGAAGAAAAAGTGACAAACAAAGACGGATCTGTCGAAGAACGCGTGGTAATGAGATTTCCGCCAGCTTTGGCACCTGTCAAGCTTGCAATACTGCCGCTTGTAAAGAAGGACGGACTGCCGGAGAAAGCCCGTGTCATTATGGACAGCCTGAAACTCGATTTCATTTGCCAGTATGATGAAAAAGATTCGATCGGACGACGTTACCGCCGCCAGGATGCCATCGGCACTCCTTATTGTGTAACCATTGACCACGATAGCCTTGAAACTGATACTGTGACTATCCGCGAACGGGACAGCATGCTGCAGGAAAGGGTACCTGTTAACGCTGTTCGTGATATTATTGCAGAAAATGTGAACATGAGAAGCCTGCTGGAAAAAGTATGAGGTATAAAGTATTTGGTATCAGGATATTGATCAGTGATTTGTTACTCGTGACTTTTGTTTAACCACAAAGGAACACAAAGGATATCACGAAGGTAAACTAATATAAGACAATTATTGAATTGATAAAATAATGACAACAGAAGAAATTTTTAAGAAAATACTGGATTGTTCATTTACGGTACATACAGCTTTAGGGCCCGGTCTTTTAGAAAGTGCATATGAAGAATGTCTGTTTTACGAACTTAAATCATCAAATTTTAAGGTTGAAAAACAGAAGCCCCTTCCGTTAGTTTATAAAGAAGTAAAATTAGATGCAGGCTACCGGGTGGATTTGATTGTTGAAAACCAGATAATAATTGAAATTAAATCCGTTGAATCTTTTACTGATGTTCATTTTGCCCAGGTTTTAACATATTTGAAATTATCAGGATGCAAACTTGCTCTCCTGGTAAATTTCAATGTTGCTGACTTAAAAGATGGATTAAAAAGAATGATATTATAATCTGATATTTAACTTTGTGTCCTTTTGTGACATCCTTTGTGTCCCTTTGTGGTTAAGAAAATTACTTTTAATTTACCTTTTTTCAAAATGAAATTAATCAATACCACTCTCAATTATGCGATTGGAAAAGCCAAACGCAGCAAATTGATGCAATCGCTTTTTGAAGCGCCAATTGATATCGCAGCCCTGCCGGAAATGGGCCGGTTTACTGACAGTTTCGGGAATGATCATGTATTATACAGCGGGTTTAGAAACCGTATCAAACCAGGCTGGGAGAGAATGCTGAACCGATCCGATACATTCATTGGTGAGCCCGATTATGATAAGGTCGCTGTTGAAGGAAAGTCAAATTTTTCCAGGATTCAAGCTATTGCAAAAGCCTATGGTATCAGTATAACTGAAGCAAACATCCTTGAAATCGGTTGTCACCTGGGAGCTGTCTGTTACTCATTTGCAGAAAATGGTTGCCAGGCAACAGGAAGCGAATTTACAGGATATAAAGTCAGTGCACTTGACTCTGAAGGTTCAGCCCGCAAACTGGAGCAGGTCAGCAGCGCACTCACAAAACAACGGATAACACTTGGACAGAAATTCAGAAATACCGGGAATGTTACCTTTACAGAAGATGATATTTGCAATTCATCCTTACCAACCGGGCAGTTCGATCTGGTAATAAGTTTCGACGTACTTGAACATTTGCATGATCCAGGTGCAGCATTCGTGCATATTCAGCGTATACTGAAAAAGGGAGGGATTGCCATTCATGAATACAATCCATTCTTCAGCCTGAATGGGGGACACAGTCTTTGTACACTGGATTTTCCATGGGGACACTGCCGTCTGAACAAACCCGATTTTGAAAGATATATCCGTGAAATTCGTCCTCTTGAAATTGGACCTGCCATTTCCTTTTTTAATGAAGGACTGAACCGTATGACTCAATTACAGATGGAGAACCTGACAGTGAAAGCAGGGCTCGAAGCTGCCGGCATCATCCGCTATTCAAAAGAACAACATGTACGTATGGTTACAAAGGAAATATTAGAACAATCTTCTTCAATCTATCAGGGTCTGACAATTGCCGACCTGGTATCACCTAAAGTAATGGTGATCCAAAGAAAATACTGATGCAGATAATTTATAGTATCAATAAGCCCGAACACCACGTACATAGTACGAGCTTAATTTACTTTGGGAGTTATTAATAGTACCATAACCAAATCCGATGTACCAGGCATAATTTGCATCGGTCTCAGTTGATGACCAATAATGGTTTGCCTCGATTTCTTGTGCACCACTTGTTGCATTCAGGGTTTTATTTACATCAAATAAATTAATCCAAAGCAAATTTAATTCCTGGATAGACGGTAAATACCAGTCAGTCTGACCTCCGGAACAGGATGCATTACATAACCCTGCGGCATCATTTGCCAAGCCTCCGGCAGAAATTATTGAACTGGTATTTGCTGCACCATTCCAGATACTTTCACAGTTAGGAACATCCGTTCCATTTAATCCCCATTCTGCTCCCGAACTCAGATCATTAAGGGAGACGATCAACCCATGTTCATTCCCGTTATTATCTTTATAAACATGAAATACAACTCCCCCGCCATATAATTCCCCAATATAATGACTGCTGCTGGTACTGCATTTTTCTGCGAAAAGAGCATAAGGTACACTCATTAACTGGGAAACTCCTGTGAGGGTATAATTGGTACCTCCGAGAGGGTCAGTTTCATTTTTGACAAAATATGGACCATTAGCCCAGTTTATCGTAGAGAAAACACCAGACACAGGTGTGCCATTACCAATTTCAATGGTCACCAATCCGTTTGCATTTGTTTGAGCTGTATGTGTTTCAGCATATATTGCCGTACCTGTCATAGAACCTTGTAATATGCTTATCTTCATACCAATTGGGGCATCGGTAACCAACTGGTTTGAAGAATTACGGATCACTGCCTGGTAGCTCATAATCTGGGGTGACTGACCCATAGCTGTTAAAGCAATCAATACCTGTACAAAAAGAATGGTTATCATCAGTGAATATTTGAAAAAATAAGTTTTCATAATAATTATTTTTAGTTATTTATTTATTGATCTTGATTATTTTAAAAGTTTTTACCTGGTCATTATTAGCAAAAACCCTTAGAAGGTATTCACCCGGAATAAACTTTTCCATATTAACAGTAGTACCTGAATTTTTTAATACGTCTCCGGCAAGAAGTTTACCTTGAAGGTCGTACAGACGGTAACAATATTCATATATTGGTTTTTCTTTAAAATTAATCTGAACTGACAATAACGTTGGATTGGGAAATACCATTAGTTCAGGGCAATTATGAACTTCATCAACTTCATTCACTAATATCTCCCATGGTTGTTGAAGTCCTTGTGTGATTGTCCCCGGGATGCCGCTGATGGTAATGTAATCTGTCTGTCCGATGGAATAACTTATGTTGCCCCCGGCACCAGTGCCCTGTCCACCTGAAGCAACTATGCCCTGCTGGGCCAATATACCGGGTAAATAACAGGTTAAAAAGCAACAACTAAAAATAAAATTTTCATATTAATAGTTATTTAATGATGTTTTTCGACTACTCTTTTTTATTCGAATTATGCAAATTGTAATTTGAAATACAAATGTACAGATATTTATCTTTTGTTTAGTATTCACAAATTTTTTAAAAATAATAATGTATGGGCAGTAAATTAAAAAGAACACTTTGATTATTGTTTAAATGCGTAGGTATGTAACTAATATATAAAGTTATACGAGGATATTTTCATAATTGGCACGGAAAAATAAAAACGATACAAAATGACCATTTCGGGTAATTTTGGGTACATGTAAAGCTATTAAATGATTATTTGAGAGGCACAAATTACTATCCGTTCTTAAAAACATCTGCATGAAAATGAAGTACAAGGCTATCTAAGTTAAATAATAGTTTATACATTTCATTTTCAATTCGATATAAGAACATCGACTTATCGTACAAGGTAATTCCTTCCTGTTTGATGTTCTGATACTCTTCATTTAACTGGTTATATATGAAGTATATATAAATATCTTCCGCCGGATTAATTTTACCAGGACAGTTTTTTATATATAACTCGCTGATTCTCATAATTATCTTTTCAATTTTAAATATGTATTTCATACATTCATCAATAGATTTAGCAATCCGATATTTATTTATTCCAATAGCTTCTATATTTCGTCTTATCTCACGTAACTTATCAAATTCAGGGACATAATCAGGGTCATTATCACGGACATGAATATTTTTCAATACTTCATCTTTAATATTAATATCTCCTAAAGTAAATTCATTTTTGTACTTGTCAAGTTCTTCGTCATGAAATATTACATGTGGGTTAATATCCAATAGATTAACAATTCTTGCTAATGTCTCAAAAGTTGGAGAACTCTTTCCACTTTCAATTTGTGATAATAAGGATTGTCCGATACCTAATTTATTTGACATTTCTAATTGGCTCATTTTCTTGAGCTTTCTCATTTCTTTTATAATAACACCCAAATTTTTTTTCATAAAACGATTTCAACAAATTGTTAATAAATTTTTTATTAATATTATTGATAATATCAATTTAACTAATATCTTTGACGGATATTTTACAAATATAGAAAAATGAAATCGAGAACAAGCGACGTGATTAAAATTATTGACGAAGCCCTACCAAGGGGATATAAAACACAGATACAAAAACTCGCAGGGGTATCAAGGCCAACGGTTGTTAGCTTCTTTCAGGGTAAAAACGTTAACAAAAAGGTGCTTGAGGCTACTATAACCTACTTCATTGAGTATAAAAAGGAACAGCAAAGCTATCTGGACAGGATTAAAGCCATTAATTAATTCAATAATTATGGAACGTTACGGCTATAATGAAGTATCAATATCAGTTGATGAACTTAACAGTAAATATGGTATTCATAAAGACACCATTTTTACTGGTATCAAACGGAATAAAGCAGGAAAACAAAAGTCATGGCAAAGCATATTCAATGTGTCTGATAAGAGCAAACGTGATATTTTACTAAGCACCATACCAAAGTCAACGGTAAAAAAATACGGTCTTCCGACCATTGAGCAGGCACAAGCTATGATCAACGGTGAGATCAGCCTAAAGAAAGCTGACGATAAGCAAAAAGTAATTGACAGGGAACACTCACTTATTAAAAACAGCCTGATAGAAGCTATCGAAAATGATTTTACACCATATATAAAACAATACAACGACATTTTTCCGGCTAATCATAAAAAAGCTATTCAACAGGCTCAGGTTCATTCATTATTTATTGCAATAATTAAGCTAAAATACAACAGGACAGGCCTTAAAAAAATATGGAATGTCTGCAAGGAGGTTTTAGGACTACATCCAAATATCACGTTGAAGGTGAATAACTACTCCCACTTTTGCCTGAACATTTCTAATGCCGAGGCCGATTTTAAAGCGGATAAGTTACTTTTTACGCATGGTCGTTTAAACAAGATAATGCCATACAAAATGACCAGTTTTCATAAAAAACGTGCCATGGCATATTTCTGTGAACCGAATTCGCAATTATATACTTTTGAATACATCACCAACCGTATTAATAATGATGCAGAAAACAGCAATAAGGAAAAAGGAACCGATTATAAACCTATAAGTGTCCGTACTGTTCAAAATTTCCTGAAAACACCTGAAATATACAATTCCTGCATTAAATACCGCAATCCGGAACTGGAACAGAAACTTAATGGACTGTTTCTTCGCAGACATTTAAAGGACTTACAATATGGACAGTTAGCCAATATGGACGGTACACAGCTTAATCTTATTAAGGTGTGGAATGAAGACCATACTAAGAAAATATCACCTAATATATTTTGGATAATTGATGTTGCAAGCCGTAAAATAACAGGGTTTTGCGTATCAGAAAATGAAGACCGTCACGCTGTTTTCCAGACACTTCATATGTCAACGCTTTTGGAAGGTTGCACATATCATGAAATTGTACGTGATAATGGAAGCTGGGCAAAAACTGAGGAATTCAAACAATTAGAAGAATCCATGTTTTTAAGGGGCGTAACATTTCGTGCTGCTTCACCTGGTAACGCAAAGGACAAAACATACATTGAGCGGGCTACCGGCACGTTTCAAGGCAGATTTTTATCTATGTTAAGCACTTATCTGGGTGAAGGGATCAGAAGCAAACACGAAAACAGGCCAGCCCTGGAAGCCTTAAAAATGGCAATAAAGGACAACGCTGAACTTAACATAAAGCATATTTACAACGCTGTAGCAAAACTGATAAGCATTTACAACGAAACACCACAGAACGGTAAAACACCGTCAGAAAAGGCACATAACAAAGAATCAGCTATTAAAATCAGGAGTGAAGAAACCGCCCTGATGTTCTGGAAATCTACGCTGATAACCGTTCGTAATGGTGAAGTTAGGTTTAATTTCAGGAATATACCATATATATATGATGTTTACGACCATAACCTAAAACTACGATTAAATGGGCAAACTATAAGGGTTTATTATGATGAATATAACATTGAGACCATTCATGTTTTCGACGAAAAGAACCAAAAATATATATGTGAACTAAGGCTAAAGAAATCTTTACCAGTGGCAGCCTGTAACCGTACCGAAACTGATAACCTCGAAATGCAAAAGTAGGTTGCACATAATAAGACGTACAAAAATGCCATCGATAATAAGATTATCGAATATATGGATAAGGATAAAGATTCAGATGACGATTCAATATACACTGTAATTGATCCCATGATTCATGAAAAGGAGAAACTAAACACAGCAGAACATAATCAATTAATGATGTACCTGAGAGACCGGGAACTGATTGACGAAACAAAGGAAATAACAAGGCCAGCATATAAGACACCTGCCAATACACCAGATTTTAACAAACCAAAAGAGACCAACATCACAAGACCTAAGAGAACGGCAAAAAAAATGGTCTATGCCGGAATCACTGAAACTTACCAGGACAACAAGACAAAAGATTATACAAGTAATGTATATTACCCAAAGGAAAGCTCAAGTTTGAAACCTCTTGAACCTGTTGAAAAATGAAAAAGCCTCCCCGACCAAAGGAAGGCTTTTCAGAACGTTACGAAATTAATTGCTATAAAGAAAGGCAAAGATAAACAGACAAAAGTAAAACACATAATATATAAGCTACGAAATTTAATGATAAGGAGAAATTTTGATGAAACCAATTGAAAAACAGAACAAAAAGGAATTTAAAATAGTGATCACTCCAAATTTTGAGGCGGTCACTAACACATGTAAGCTCGCCCAGGATCACCACCGGCTTGAGTGCATTGTAGGTTATCCGGGTGCAGGTAAAACAACGACGCTGACAGCTTACTTTAACCGCAACCAAAAGGTTTATTACGTATCAGCAAAGAACATCATGAACCGCAAGCAATTTTTCAGTGAGGTTCTTTCTAAACTGGGAATTGATTTTGTGGGTACGGTTTATGAAATGGTACAGGTAATTTGCCAACACCTGAATAAAAACTCAGGCAGCTTATTGATAATTGACGAGGCCGGGAAACTTAACAACGGGCTTTTGCTTGACCTTCACGACCTGAGAAATGAAACTGACCAGACAACAGGCATAATAATGGCCGGGTGCGAATATTTTAAGAGTAACATTGAAAGATCAGTTGCCAGACAAAAACAAGGTATACCGGAATTTTACAGCCGTATTGTTGGCTTTCTCCATTTGAGACCTCCTACAAAAAAAGAAATAGGGAGTATTTGTGAAATAAACGGAATAACTGACAGCAATGTGATCAGTGGACTTTATGGTATCGCTGATTACCGCAAGTTGTACAATTCAATTATGAATCACTTATTGTTAAATTCTTAATACTTAAAGATATGGTAAATTTTACAAATAACAACATAGTAATTACTATTAAAAACAGGACGATTGAAGACCTGTTTAATTATCAGCGTTCAATGTTACATCTTATAGAACGGGCTTCACGTGACATTAATGCTGGTGAAGACGTTTCGGAAATCTATTTTGGTTCAGATATATTGGAACACATGTTCTTAGACATTGACCAAATGAAAGCAGCCCTGGAGAACACAAAAGAAACCGTATTAAACACTTCAAACAATGGAAAAGAAAAAGAATAACGTCAACAAAATTGACATAATGGAAATACTCCGGTTTGACAATGCGGCTACATCAATTATCAAAAAATGGTTTAACTGGAGTGATTATGATTACAATTTCAACATGTTTGAAAACGGCTCACGTTTTTTAATCGGCTACTTTCATAAGGATAAAAAGTCCATAAGTGAATATGAGAAAAACTCAATGTTTTGGTTGTGGATGGAACAGGTAACCAAGTGGGTTGATTTAATCATGGTAAATACAATATCTTTCAGTCCCACAATTCTACAGGAACATAAGATAAGTGATTTAATTTGGAATTACAATGTCCGCTTTCTGATGTTTGAAGTAAACTTTGAAGAATCATTAAATGAGTTCCAAAACCATTTAGCCCAAAACGTGCCATTACAGACACGAAAGAAAACAACTAAGGAACAGCACGAACCTGTTATAGATCGTTCAAATTAAATTCGTTTAAACGGTATTTAAACGGGGTTTCTAATATCAGATAATATGAAAATGAAAAAAGGCAGATCAAAAGACCTAGTAAAAAACAGGGATATTAACCTGGTTGCACGTTTCTATTATTGGAATGAATTAAAGCGAATAAGGTTTGACGACTGTATTAACAATCTGTTGAACGAATTCTATATTACTGAACAAACCATTCTTTTAATAATAAAAAGGAACGAAAATGAACTTACCAGGTTAAGGAATTCCAAAACAAAAGAATCAGACCTTAAAAAGCTGAATAAGTCATTTAATTGGAAATAGCAGAAAATAAGACATTTGTATAAAATACATAAGTGTGGAAACAAAAGAAATATTAAGGGAAATAACCAAAAACAGACATGAAATATTTTGTGTTGTTGGTAAAGTAATATCTGTAAATGAGACAGAACGAACATGTGATGTAAAACCCATAAACGGAGATGCAATAATATACAGCGTAAGATTACAGGCTGATATTATAGGTGAAGGTGAAACCGGAACCGGATTCTGGTTAATGCCCAAAACGGGAAGCAATGTTATAGTTGCTTTTCTTAATGATAATGTGGCTGTTATTGTTCTTAGTACTGATATTGACAAATTAGAATGTGCTATTGAAGGCATTAGTATTTGTATGACAAAGGACGGTCTTGTTTTTAATGGTGGAAATCTTGGTGGATTGGTCAAGGTAAAAGCCATTAAAGATCGATTAAATTCAATTGAACAAGCATTTAATAACCATATAACAGAATTTAATACACATATACATGCTGGTATGGTTGTTTCACCTCCTGCTACCGGATCAACGACGCCTCCATCTACTTTGAATATTCAACCGACTTCATTAGAAGACATTGAAAACAACCAAATAATACAATAATTGATATATGAAAAAATTAGTAATGTTAAATTTAACTGACGAAACGACTATTTACCTTTATGGTGAAATTGGATCTGACAATGGAATTACAGATAAGGATTATGTATCTCAATTGGACACATTGCCTGTGAACACTAAGAAAATTAATTTAAGAATTAACACACCAGGTGGTGACATATTCCAGGGATATGCAATCTATAATTTAATAAAGGCCAGTAAGGTTCCTGTTGATTGTTATGTAGATGGGATTGCATCCTCAATGGGTTCTATCATTGCCTTAGCCGGACAAAAGACATATATGTGCCAAAATTCAATGTTCATGATCCATAACCCGGCATCTAAGATTGAAGGCACATCAGACGAAATGATTAACCAGGCAAACATACTTGATAAGATCAAAAATCAGGTTGTCTCTATTTATTGTGACAAAACAGGTTTGTCGGCAAATGTGATAACAGATATGATGAACAAAACAACCTGGTTAAATGCAGAAGAGGCACTGAATCTTAAATTCATTGACGAAATTGTCCCGGACGTTCTGTCTATTAATTCCAGTGCTGCTGAATTTAAAAATTTAATGCCATTAGAGGCATTCAATAAAATCAATACTTGTAATCTTAATAAAAGCATAATTATGAATGATAAAATGATTTTGAAAGCATTACAGCTTACTGATAATGCTACAATGACCGATGTTCAGGAAAAGATAATTGCCCTGATTGAGGAAAACAGGACATTGAAAGAAAGGTTTAAAACAAGTGAAGACAAAGCAATTGACGACCTTGTAAATAATGCTATTTTCAATAAGAAAATAACATTTGCACAAAAAGAGGCCTTCATTAACCTTGCAAAAAAGGACTTTGAAACGACAAGTCAGGTATTAAAAAGCCTGCCTGAATACAAGTCCTTAATGCATTTCATTAAAGAATCAAACGACCAAGAAAACAAAAAAAAGAATAAAACTGACAAACCAAGGTCTGAATGGACATTGACTGATTACAGGAAATTTGATCCTAAAGCCCTTCAAAATGATGAGCTTTATAATAGATTAATCAAAGAAGAGAAATAAATATTTATAATTCAATAACTTAATACATTTTTTTATGCCTACATTAAATAAAACCGTCTGGACAACTCAGTTAATGGAGAAGTTCTATCCGGATGATTCGTTTTTATCTTATGCACGTGACTTCTCTGAATTTGTGAATAATGACACTATTATTATTGGTGAGGCCGGAATAGACCCAAATGTGCTTGTCAATAATGATATGTATCCGATCAATGTGACATTAAGGTCAGATACACCCTATGCTTTTGTTCTGGATCAGTTTGACACAGAAAATACACTCGTTTTAAATGCTGAACAGGTCGAAAGAGCTTATAATATGCTTGAAAGCCATATTTACGGCCACAGAAACCAGTTAAGAAAAACAGTTGCCATAAGGGCTGCTTATGCATTTACACCTTCGGCAAACGGAGCCAACACCCCTGTTGTCCCTACGACGGGTTCAACAGATGGCAATGGTAAAAAAGCATTGACTATTAATGACATTCTTAATATCAAGGCTGTTTTTGACAACAATGACTATCCAACTGATAAAAGGGTTCTGGTATTACATCCCCGTCACGTTCGTGATCTGTTGCTCATTGACTTATTAACCTTTAAAGACATTGCAGACCTGAAAGAAGGCAAGCCTTCAAAATTTGCAGGGTTCAATATTTTGCAATTTTCACAAACACCGACTTTCAACAAATCTACACAAGTAAGAGCGGCATATGGAGCTGCCGCCGTTCCTTCGACTGATACGTTCTGTTCATTTGCATTTTATGGAGATGAAATGATGAAGGCAGACGGAACTATTCAATTGTTTGAAAAGGTTGACGACCCAATGTTCAGAGGCACAATAATAGGCTTCCAGAAACGCTTTATTGCTGCGCCTATCAGACTTAAAGGAATGGGAGCAATTGTCAGTGTTGACGCTTAAATTCTTTTTGATTGCATGTATTAAGCACCTCACCTGGGGTGCTATTTTTATGAAATTATCCTATTTTTACGACTTAATTATTTTCGTATTATGATTGAAACATTATCAATAATACTCTTTATAATAGGCATTTATGTAATACTTAAATTCGTATTAAAGATGTCTGCAATTACTATCCTTGCTGTTCTTAAAGGCATTTTCATGTCAATCAGATACCCGCTTATCGGGCTTTTTATTATTGCTTCCGTTATTTTCATTGTTGTTTTTTACTTCAATTATGGAATAGGTGGCCTTTTATTTGCATCTGCTATCATTGGTATTGTTTTGGCCACGCTTAAAAAATTCTTTAATTCGTATCGTTTTTAATTTTCCTAAAATGTTGTTTTTAATTTCGTGATTATAAATGGTATAACAATCATTTTTTTATTGTCATAAGATTATCCTTACTTTCTACCTATCTGTTATGTTTAATAACATTACCATAAATGATTATGATTTTAAGACAAGAAAAAAATTATTTATTTTTGAAAAATATAGTCATTATTTGATTTTAGAATATTTAAAGATGTTATTATGAAAAATGCAGTTATTTTATTCTTTTGTATGGTACTATTCACCTCCTTAGTTCAGGCCCAGCCTGGAACTATACATAGTTATCAAAAGATCAGCGATACCCAGGGTAATTTTACGGGTATTCTGGATGATGATGATGAGTTTGGTGTCACTGCCGTTATCGGGGATCTTAATGGTGATGGGATTACTGATATTGCCGTTGGTTCAAGGTACGACGACGATGGCGGTACTAACAGAGGTGCTGTATACATAATGTTTATGAATAGTGACGGAACTGTTAATCATTATCAGAAAATTAGCAGCGTACAGGGTAATTTTAATGATAGCCTTATAGATGGAACATATTTCGGATGGTCGGTTACAGGTATCGGGGATCTGAATGGCGACGGGCATCCGGACATTGCCGTGAGTACTTATACAGTTCCCATGGTTTGGATATTATTTCTGAATGCCGACGGTACAGTTCAGTCCTATCAGAAAATTGGTGAAGGATTGGGAGGATTTCCTTCAGGAATACTGTCCTCAGGTGGTCAATTTGGAATATCTGTCAGATCATTAGGCGATTTTAACAATGATGGAATGCATGAAATTGCGGTTGGCGCGAGCCAGGATGATGACGGAGGGCCAAGCCGCGGGGCATTTTATATTTTATGCCTGAACAACACAGGATTCGCTGAGTCTTATCATAAAATAAGCCAGACTTATGGGAATTTCACTGCATCACTTTCAGATGATTGCAGATTTGGAAGAACGATAGCGCCGATTGGTGATTTAAATGGCGATGGCGTGACAGATCTCGCCGTGTCATCAATTTATGATAATGACGGAGGTATTCAAAGAGGTGCGATTTATATTTTATTTATGACTCAGGATTACACTGTAAAATCCTGGCAAAAAATAAGCAACACTCAAGGTAATTTCACCGGAGTTCTGGATGATAATGATCAGTTCGGGATAGGACTGAGCGGAATCAGCGATATTAATGGTGATGGTATTCAAGATATTGCAGCCGGCGCAAACGCTGATGATGACGGAGGACAAAACAGAGGTGCAGTCTGGATATTATTTATGAATACTAATGGCACAGTGAAAGCTTATCAGAAAATAAGCAGTACAACCGGAAATTTCAATGCGGTTCTTGATGATGGCGATGGTTTCGGGGGGTTTGTCAATCTTCTGGGAGATTATAATAATGATGGCTATCCTGAAATAATAGTCGGTTCACCCCACGATGATGACGGCGGTTTAGACCATGGTGCAATCTATATTCTTTCATTAAATTATTTGGTTAATGGTATTTCAGGAATTGAATATGAAAATTCAATATCTGTATCTCATGGCTCTGCAGGAAATAATTTTATATTAAAGATGCCTGCTGAAACAAAAGATATTAAGATTTATAATGCTACAGGACAATTAGTTCATGAATTAAAAACAAGCATGAAAACCACACTGGATATTACAATTTCCATATCTGGAATATATTATATCAATGTTATTTCTGACCGGTTTTCTATTACTAAAAAACTTGTAGTAACCGGAAAATAGAATTTTATAACGACATTACTTACATCCTGTCATTTAAAAATAGATTGCTTATATTTGGTCAACAGGATTTTATTGCCACCTGAACATTTTATTGGTTTCGCAGATATTCAGAATAAATTAATAATATATTATGAAATTTTCATTTCAGTTTTTATTAATGATGTTACTAAATGTCGCTTTTATCAAGGCCCAGCCAGGCATGGTATATAGTTATCAGAAAATCAGCGATACCCAGGGTAATTTTACAGGTATTCTGGACAATGATGATGAGTTTGGTGTTCCGGCAAATATAGGGGATATTAATGGTGACGGTATTACTGATATTGCTGTTGGCTCAAGGTATGACGACGATGGAGGCACTGACAGGGGAGCCGTTTATATCATGTTTATGAATAGCAACGGAACCGTTAACAGTTATCAGAAAATCAGCAGCACCCAGGGTAACTTTTGTGATCCTCTGGCAGATTACTCGTATTTCGGATGGTCAGTTACCGGTATTGGAGACCTGAATAGTGACGGGATTCCTGATATTGCGGTGAGTTCTTTCAATGTTTCCCTGGTATGGGTATTATTTCTGAATGCAAATGGGACCGTTCAATCATGTCAGAAAATTGGGAATGGATTGGGAGGAATGCCTGCAGGTGTGATCTCCGGAGGTGACTTCTTCGGAGTTTCAGTCAGATCAATAGGTGATTTTAACAATGACGGGAAACAGGAAATTGCTGTTGGAGCTGAGAGAACCGATAACCTAGGTGCATTTTATATTTTCAATCTGACCAGTGCTGGGATGGTTCAATCTTATTATATGATCAGTACAACAACCGGAAATTTCACGGCAACCCTTACTCCTGATTGCAGGTTCGGAAGGGTGGTAACTCCCTTGGGTGATATGAATAATGATGGTGTAATTGATCTTGGTGTGTCTGCCATTTATGACAATGATGGCGGAACACACCGCGGTGCATTTTACATTTTATATATGAACCAGAATTATACCGTTAACTCATGGCACAAAATCAGTGATACTCAGGGCAATTTTACAGGTCAGCTGGATGATTATGACCAGTTTGGGTTAGGACTTTGCGGAATTGGTGATATTAATGGCGATGGTATTGCTGATATTGCTGCCGGAGCAAACGGTGATGGTGACGGAGGACCAGCCAGAGGTGCCGTCTGGATTTTATTTATGAATTCAAACGGAACTGTGAATTCTTACCAGAAAATAAGCAATACATCCGGAAATTTCACCGCAGTCCTTGATGATGGTGATCGCTTCGGGGGTATCATCAGTAATCTCGGGGATCTTAATAACGACGGCCATCCTGAAATCGTTGTGGGTGCTCCATATGATGATGATGGAGGTTATAATCACGGGGCTGTCTATATTTTATCTTTAAATTCAGAGTGTATTCTTAACATGGATTTGGGAAATGACCAGACAATCTGCCAGGGACAAAATGTGACCCTGAATGCAACCCAACTGGGAGGAAACTATCTATGGTCAAATGGCCAGACCAATTCTTCGATACAGGTTGCCACAAGCGGCACCTACTCAGTTACAGTGACAAATTCCTGCGCGACAGCAAGTGATTCTGTTCATGTGGAGGTAAACTCTATTCCAGTTATCAATCTTGATTCAACGTTTAATTTGTGTACCGGTCAGACAGTTATTCTGGATCCTGGAACTTGTGTTTGCAGCTACCTTTGGTCAGACGGGTCTACCACCGGTTCAATATCAGTTAGTACTGCCGGTACTTATGATGTAACGGTGACTAACCTATGTGGTTCAGTTTACGGCCAGACGCAGGTTATTACCTCGGACAATCCTTTAATTCATATGGGTTCAAGTGGTTCAACCTGTGCCGGCGATACACTTGTTTACAGCACTTCAGGGACCGATCAGTACCTGTGGAGCACAGGATCCACCTCATCGTCACTTTCAGTTACTCAAACAGGGGTATATGGACTAACTGTAACTAACTCAAATGGGTGTTCCACCTCAACTGTTGTTACTGCATATTTTTATCCTTTGCCGATTATAACGCTTGGAAATGATACTTCTTTATATCTTAACCAATCATTGGTACTTAATGCCGGAACAGGTTATCCACATTATATGTGGAATAATGGCACGAATAATCAGACTTTATCAATTAACAGCGGAATATTACAAAATGGCCTGAATAATTTTTGTGTAACTGTAACGGATAATCATACCTGTCATAGCAGCGACTGTATCAATATTATTTACTATCCTTTTAATCTTACTGACCAACAAAACATAAACATTTCTATCGGTTGGAGTATAATTTCAACTTATATACAACCTACCAACCCATCCATAGTAAGCGTATTTTCGGTTATTACGGGTCTTGTTATTGTAAAAAACGGAAGTGGACAAATCTATTGGCCACAGTATGGAGTAAATAACATCGGTAATCTGATAGTCACCCAGGGTTACCAGGTAAAAATGTTGCAACAGCAGGTACTTCAGGTCGTCGGAAATGCAATTGTTCCTCAAAACACACCAATCAGTTTACCAACCGGATGGAACATCATTGCCTACCTGCGTCATAGCCCCGGTTTGATATCCTCAATGCTTGGCGGAATTGCTGTTAGCATCCATATTGTTAAAAATGGTGCGGGCCAGATTTATTGGCCCTATTACGGATTAAATACTATTATGAATATGAATCCAGGTGAAGGATACCAGATAAATACCACTGTACCTGAAATTTTAACATATCCGCCAAATTAGCGTTTGTAATTAAAGTCAGTACTTTTTGATTTATGAATTAAGTATGCTGATTTGTAATTTACGAAAAATGCGTAATTATCTTACCATAATCTTACCTGATCTGCTGGCCTTATCCGAAGTAACCATGTAAATATACAAGCCAGGTAATAAATCACCTGTGTTTATTATTCTTTCATACAATCCTGGAGTCTGTTGCTTATGAATTGATGATAATACAACTTTTCCTGAATAATCATAAATATTATATTTTAGCAGACATGGCTGAACAATTTTGTAATGTACTGTCAGGTATTTTTGTATGTCATTATAAATTACTGATAACTCATTTTCATTCATCAATTGTGGGACATTGTCAGGAAGCGAGTATTTTAGTATCATACCACTGCTGCCCACCGCCCACCCAAGGTTTTCGTTAATAAAACTTACTGAATAAATACTCTGATTTGTAATAGGTTGTAATATTGTCCATGATTCTCCTCCGTTTGTGCTGTGGGCAATCAACCCTTCGTAACCAACCGCCCAGCCATTTAAATTATCAGTAAAAAAAACAGATTTGGGAATATTATTTGTTCCTCCGCAAAGAACATCTGTCCAGGAATAACCATCGTATTTACAAACCACTCCGAACAGACTGTTGGTTCCGGCAGCCCATATGTGAGTATCATCTGTTAAAAAAAACCTTTCTAAAAGCAGTGCATCCGGTATTCCATTCACTAAATTCCATTCAGATCCATTGTAATGGTAAATCCGGTTCGCTCCTCCTGCAATCCATCCGCTGCTGTCTGATGTAAATTTTACAGCAGACAGATCATAAGAAACAAAATTATGTAATGTCCAGATTGAATTAGTATAATGCAGTGTAGTCCCGGTTTTTCTTACTGCCCAGCCATTATCTGCCGATATCATATTAACAGATAATAAATCCTTAGTTACACCGGATGATTGGGCTATCCAATTGTTTCCACCATCTGTGGTATGAATAATTAAACCATCGTTTCCAGCCACCCAGCCATTCAGGGTATCGACAAATGAAACTGAATTAAGATCATTTATTATTCCGCTAACCTGGCTGATCCAATTGGTTCCGTTATATTTGATAATATTTCCGGTCATTCCGACTGCCCATCCATTGGTAGAATTAATAAATTTCATAGAATAAAGGCTTTGAGCAACAATACCTGGCTGAATCATCCATTCCTGACCAAGAATGTTTGCCTGGTGAAATAGAAATGAGTGAAAAAACATTCCTGAAAAACAAAAAATGAATAATGTGATTTTTTGCATATTCAGATATATAGCATTAGTTGGACGAACATGCCTTTAGAAACTTTACTACTTTTTACTTTATAAACTCTTTATTAAACTTCAACAAGACGAATCATCCAAAAGTCATCTGACAAATTCTCTTCTGTCAGGTATTCGTAAGGCATGGTGAAATAACCTTTTAATCCCCAGCCTGAACCCCAGCTATTACGTATAATAAACCGTTTTGCGGCATCATCATATCCCACCGCAAGCACTGCATGTCCACCAAGAACGCCTTCATTTTTCTTTGGCATATTCAACTTGCCGGTCTTAGCTACAGTAGTGCTTTCAAAAGAATCATAGACTGTAAAACCCAAAACAAACGGATAACCATCCGCCAGGCAGCCTTTCATCTGATCAGACGAACGCAGAATACGATGATAAGAAAGCACCTGATGTTTCAGTGCTTCTTTATAACAGGCAGCGCCAGGTTTTACTGCAAACTTAGCAATATCGTAAGGCAGCATTTTTTCAGGACATACCCCTTGTTTATTCACACTCTTGATTCCGTCACGTATTTCTGCACCGCTGTCAGTATTCACGGTACCTTCCATTGACCTTTCGTTATAATAAATAAACAGACGGGCAGGTACAAAATCACTTGCTTTTGCCTGTTTCATTAATTCAAATTCAAACGCAGCGCCAATCGCGTTCGCAGTGCAGCTGCCCAAATGTCCCTGGTTATATACCGGGGGACAGAGTTTTCGTAAATCAACTTTAGGCGGTAATTTTTTCAAAAGAGCCTTTGGCGCTGCGTACATTAAATCACGATGATCAGGCAAATCCGGTTGCCACCCGTACCATTTAATATTATGTGCCATTATATCGAAGTTATTATATTATTTGCCTACTCTGTTCAGGATTTTCGGCTGATTCCGTTATATAGTCGATAGTCGCAAGTCGACAGTCGTAAGTCATAATATTTACGACATCATTTTTATCCATTCCTAAAGTTCATTATTCATATTTCAATGCATTTAATTTTACCTCAATACAATCAATTTAATACAAAGATAAATCAAAAAATATGATGGTTGTATTTTAACCTGATTAATTCAAAGGCTTTGTGATTTTCATGTGTAATAGTCAAATGTAGCAAGCAGATTCCTTCAAATATTAAAACTCCGAAGGAGATAATATTTATATGCCTATTGCGCCGGCTTCACTGTATGATGGTTGTTTCAAAACAACATTTTACTGGCGAAGCCGGAAACCAATGGGAGCGGTCATATCAACCCCAGGTTACAAACATGTGACCTCTACGAGGTCAGCGGATCAGCTGGGGGCAATTGACCGCATGCGCATACTTGGTTTCGCCCGGGGCTATTCAGCTTTAAGTCCTTCAGGCTTTTTTCAGTGTACCCGAATTATTATTTGAAATTCAGGATTAGTGAGATATTATGAAAATATAATGATCGCATTGAAGGTTCTTTATTTATATTCAATAATCCATAAGAATATCTAAGTTCCGGAGCAAAAATACAATAGGGGTTGAGGTTTTCAAACCCAATTCCAAGGTCTATTGCCAGATCGGGATTTGTGGTATAGCCTGAACCTGATTTTTTCAAAGATGACCTGAAATCCGGTCCAATGAGAATATATGGATTAATCTTACCATCATTTATTTTGTACATCAAATGTGTTATAAATTCTTCGCTGACCTGGAATATCTTATATGTAGTTACTGAATTATCTGTGTTTGAAAATTCAACTTGTGCTTTATTGAAGGATATTTCGGCTTGTGGGGAAATGATCCAATGTTTTGAAATAGAATAATCCATTAATATTCCAATACTGAACCCTGAACCATCAGATATTTTAGCATTAACAGGTAAAGGATCCTTAGAATATAGATACGAGTAGTTTACACCTAAATTAAACCCAAACCTCAACTTACTTCCTGAATCATTATTTTCAGTTTGTGAGAAAACAACAACAGAAACAATCAGCATAACTGCCAATAAAACAACTTTTTTCATATTTTCACTTTTAAAAGGTTAACAGAAAATAGTTGTATTTCATGCAGTATTTATTGATTCTAAATAGAAACATGCTTCCCTGTTTTTTATTGTGGATTGAAAACTTGTAATAGAATTGTGAGCGAGATGAACGATCGAACATTCTTTGCGACTCTTGACTTGTGACCCTTATCCTGTTACATGGTATCTTTTTTACCTTCACTCATGATGCAAGATGAAGCCGGTAAAAAACCGAAACTTTATTTTTTTTGCAATGAAGTGTTTATATCATTTATTATTTCCTCAATACATTGTTTTGTGCTCAGCGAAAGAGATTCGACCAGATTTACAGTGTAATCATACCTCATCTGATCCACACTTTCAGAACCATTAAATGAAAATGGCAGCGTCTTTTTTATATCATATGATTTTTCTGCAATTAATCTATCCCCTTTCTTTAATCGGGTCGACACCTGCAATTCTGTCTCTGCATCAGATCCGGTTTCATTAAAATATGTTGAATATACAAATAATAAAAATATAACTGTAGTACTTCGTTTATATTTTGATTTTGTAATACAGGTATCGATCCTGATATCCAGGGTGTACATTGAATCATCCGAGATTTTATCACTGATACCGAAACATGCTGTTCTTCCGCTCTCATCCATGAATGAGCCGGCAAAGAAATCATTGTACTTTTCCCGGATGGAGCTTTGCCCGAGTTTCACAAGCATATCAATCTCGAAATAGTTTAACATAATGAATGGAAGAACCAATCTTTTAACCTTTGACACCCTTGTAATACTATCCAATGGTTCATAATTCAGCCTGACAATCAACGAATCAGTTTTCGGGCAATTTTTTATTTCGCTGTCATGGATATAACCGATCGGTACATTATAATTTCTTAGACTGTTCTGGAGAATCCTGGATTCCGAACAGGAAATAGTTACAATTGAAATAATCAAAATATAAGCAAAACGCATTTTTAAATTTTTACCGGTTAATCATAATAACGCAAATAAGAATGATGAATTATGAATGGTTATAAAGTATCAGGTATCAAGAATCAAGTATCAAGTATCAGGTATCAGGACAACATACAATCAATAGAACACTTTAATAATCGACATTTTCAAATTCTCAAATTCTCAAATTTTCAAATTCTAAAATATCTATCTTTGATTTTTAATTCAAAATTTATCAGGAAATGATCATTCAGAATTTATGTAAAAAGATTGCAGCAATAATTATCGTAACATGTACGGTATTGCACCAGCACAACATCATTGCGCAGAACAACAAAACAGGTAAGGAAGAAAAAGGTAAAACAGCATCATTCAGCGGGCTGAAATTCCGGAGCATCGGGCCGGCTTTTGCAAGCGGAAGAATTGCTGACATTGCCGTAAATCCTAAGAATCACAGCGAATGGTTTGTGGCTGTGGCATCCGGGCATTTATGGAAAACAATAAATTCCGGCATAACCTGGCAGCCTGTTTTTGATAACTATGGCGCTTATTCCACAAGCTGCATCAAATACGACCCTAATAACCAATATGTTTTGTGGCTTGGCACGGGCGAGAATAATCATCAGAGGGCGCTGGGCTACGGAAATGGCGTTTACAAAAGCACCGATGGCGGACAATCATGGAAGAACATGGGATTAAAAGATTCGAGACAAATCGGAAATATTGTGATCGATCCCCGCAATTCAGATGTTGTTTATGTAGCCTGCGAAGGTTCCGTGTGGGGGCCTGGTGGCGACAGAGGATTATACAAATCCGCAGATGGTGGGAAAACCTGGAATAAAATTCTGAATATCAGCGAAAACACCGGTATCAATAACATTCTATACGATCCGCGGAACCCTGATATTCTTTATGCTTCTTCAGAACAACGACGTCGTCATGTGTTCACAAAGATTGGCGGCGGACCTGAAACAGCCATTTTCAAATCGGTCAATGCCGGCGCCACATGGGATACTTTAAAAACCGGCCTGCCTACTGAAAACATGGGAGGAATTGGTTTGGCCATTTCATCCGCGAATCCTGATATTGTTTATGCTATCATTGAGGCAGCCAATAAAGCCGGTGGATTTTTCAGAAGCACCGACCGTGGCGCTTCATGGAAAAAAATGAGCGATTATACCTCACTTGGACAATATTTTAACAAGATATTCTGCGATCCATACCTTGCCGATAAAGTATTTTCGGTGGAGACTGTTTCAAAATACACGCTGGATGGCGGTAAAACATGGAATAATGTTGGTAATAACAAACGCCATGTCGACGATCATACAATGTGGATTGACCCGGAAAACACATCACATTTTCTTATCGGTGGCGATGGCGGCCTGTATGAAACATATGATAACGGGGCAGAATACAGATTTGTATCAAACCTCCCTGTTACTCAGTTTTACAGGGTTCAGACAGATAATTCATTGCCATTCTATTATGTTTATGGCGGCACCCAGGACAACAACAGCATGGGAGGGCCTTCCCAGAATACAACCAATGCTGTTGTCAGCGACGACTGGTTTATCACTCAGGGAGGAGATGGATTCTGGAGCCAGATTGATCCTCAAAATCCGGACATCGTTTATTGTGAATCGCAATACGGCGGAATGGCCCGATACGACAGGAAAAGTGGTGAGTCGACCGATATACGTCCTGAACCCGGTAAAGGGGAACTTTCATTCAAATGGAACTGGAATACTCCGTTAATTATAAGCTCTCACGATAATAAACGCTTATTTGTTGCCTCACAAAAAATATTCAGAAGCGACGACCGTGGGAACAGTTGGACAGCAATCAGCGATGACCTGACTGCAAAAATCGACAGAAATTCTTTCCCGGTGATGGGTAAATACTGGAGCATTGATGCCGATATGAAAGATGTCTCAACTTCACAGTACGGTGAAATCATTTCTCTTGAAGAATCTGCTGTTAAAGACGGGTTAATCTATGCAGGTACCGACGACGGGGTTGTGAGTATCACCGATGATGGAGGCAAAAGCTGGAAACAGGTCAAGACATTCCCCGGAATCCCCCAGTACACCTATGTAAGCGATATATTAGCTTCCCGGTTTGATGAGAATATTGTGTATGCATCCTTTGATAATAATTTAAGAGATGATTTTAAACCCTATTTAGTGAAAAGCACTGATAAAGGGAAAACCTGGGAAAGTATTTCATCAAACCTGCCGGAAAATGGAGCTGTTCATGCTATTCAGCAGGATCATGTGAATCCCGACCTGCTGTTTGCCGGAACTGAATTCGGGGTTTATTTCACTACTGACGGAGGTAAAAAATGGATGCAGATGAAGGGTGGAATACCCGATGTCAAAATCTGCGACATTCAAATCCAAAGGAGGGAGAATGACCTTGTGGTGGCTACTTTCGGCAGGGGTATCTATATCCTGGATGACTATACTCCTCTCAGAACTTTCAGCAAGGATACAACAGGCAGGGAAGCAATTATTTTTCCTGTAAAAGATGCATTATTATATACAAGAACAGGTATTAAAAATGAGCAAGGATCAACCTATTATAAATCTGATAATCCGCCTTTCGGAGCCACTTTCACTTATTATTTTAAAAAAGCTCCCAAGACATTAAAAGATATGAGACATAAAAAGGAAGCAGTTTTATTCAAGGCAGGCAAACCAATTCCACAGCCAACCACAGAGCAGCTCAGAATGGAAGATATTGAAGTTGCACCTTATCTTACTTTTACAATTACTGCTGATGATGGGTCAATCATCAGATCACTCAATGCAAGTCCAACGGAAGGAATGAACCGCGTAACCTGGGATTTGCGTTACAGTTCACCTGGCATGGTCGATGCCGATAAATTCAATCCCTTAGCACCTGCCTCGGGTATTATAGTAACACCGGGCAATTATTATATGTCTATGTCTGTTACATGCCGCGATACTACCAAAGAACTTGTAAAACCTGTTTCATTTCATGTGATCCCCCTGAATAATACTTCCATCCCGCCATCAGACAGAAAAGCAATTGTTGATTTTTATAAAAAAGCCGCTGAACTTGACAGGATATTTGAAGGCACCCAGACAACCGTCAGATCACTGAAAAAAGAAATTTCAAGTATCATGACCGCACTTCAGAGAAGCACCAGGGATACTCAGAAAGAAATGAAATCAACCGAAGACATTAACAAAAAACTGGATGAAATCATCTTTGCATTTTACGGGAAGAAATACGGTGCCAGTGATGAAGAAAATCCACCGATGGAAGTCACATTGCAACAGAGATTTGAAAAATTATCAGTACCGTACTCTTCAAATACAACGGACCCAACAGCAGAACAAGTCAAGGCATACAATATTCTTAAGGATGAGTTATCAAAAGTTTACGACCAGACAAAGCAAATCATGGAAGTTGACCTGGTAAGTTTACATAAAGCCATTGACGCTCTCGGGATACCGGCAACTCCTTACCGCTTGCCCGATTGGAAAAAGTAAATTATATAAAACCGAAATTAATTTATTACATAAATTTTGATTAATCCACGAAATATAATTTGATTTTATTCTAAAATCGTTCCGCCTCCGGCGGATCGTAATTCTATAATTAATATCATTCTCTGTTTGATCAGAAAATATGCCTGATAGTTTTCATTATCAGGCATATTTTTTTGCACCTCTCCCTTCTGTTGAGTTATATGCCAATCGCTAAAGATGCGAATGACACAATCCTAAGAACTCCTTACTTCATTCCTGGTAATTAAGCAGATATTAATAAATATTCGCAGATTATAAGTGAGTAATTTGACTCTGTGGTTTTCTGTGCCTTCTATGTGATACTCTGTGTTACAATTAATTACACAGAGGAAGTCAGGAGTAACCACTGAGTTACACAGATAATTCACGACATTATATTTTACGACGGGTCAGGGGTTCTGATCCTATAGAACCAAGCTGTGAAAATTTCAAACCTTAACATTAATGAATATAAGCAAATATCATACGCTGTTGATATTTAGATATTTGAATAAATGTACATGCTTCCTGCACGCTGTTATTTAAGAATATGATTAATTTTTATACAGGCGCATAATAACTTTACACTATTCATATATAATAGAAATACAGCCACTTATATTTGATTGAAAATATAGTGTTTAATAATTATACACTATAATTGCATAAAACTTTAATGAATTTAATTATAATGCATTGATATACTTGATTTTATAATCAACCATTTCGCTTTGGCACTATTGTTGGGTCATTTATGTAAAGAACAAACAAAGCCTGTTAAACATGAATATAAATCATATAGTTATGAAAAACACAATCATATTAATCTTAGGTTTATTAGCGCTGAATAACACTTATATTTCCGGCCAGGTAACTGAAGGTAAAAACAAGACTCCACTGGAAGGTTCAATAAATATTATGAGTTCTCCTGATCTTTATAATATTACGACAAAGTGGGCCGGGGAATTCTTCAAATTAAATCCTTACTTAAAAATCAAGGTGATTAATCTTAAGGACGTAAATTCTGCCAGGTTATCAGAGGCTGATAAATATATAAAAATTATTCCTGATAATTATCTTGCTGACTTTAATGCAGAGCAAGTGAGGAAATTAACCCTTGGACGTGATGTTATTGTACCGGTCTTTAATTCGGAAAATCCATACTTAACTGAGATTTATCAAAAGGGAATATCACCTGAAAATTTAGCCCTGTCACTTACCCTCGATGGAAAGCAGAATTGGGGAACCTTGCTGAAAAACAATCAGAATACTCCTGTTCATTATTATATGATCAGCGATAAATCAGTAATATCAAGTGTTACTAACTTTCTGAATGCAGGTAAAACTGCGCTTGCAGGGATCATTGTTCAAAATGAGGAAGAAATGACAGGAGACATTCTGAAGGATCCTTATGCTATCGGTTTCTGCAGACTGACAAACATTGTTGATGTCACAAATCAGAACATAATGGATAAGTTCAGATTGTTGCCAATTGACAGGAATGGAAACGGCAGGTTGGATTACATGGAAAAAATTTATGATAATGTGAATACCTTTTCCAGGGGAGTATGGATCGGAAAATATCCCAAAACCTTATTCCATAATATTTATTCTGTATCTTCCTCACAACAGGCCAATGAAAATGAAACAGCATTTTTAAAATGGATTCTGACAGATGGACAGCAATATTTGAGCACAAATGGTTTTTACAATCTTGCATATAGCGAAAAACAAGTTCAGTTGGACAATTTAAATGATTTTCTGATTTCAGCAAACAAGCCTCAGGAAGCAGATTCCAAAGTGATATTTTTCCTGTTGTTTCTCTTAGGAATTGTTATTACCGGATTTATCGTGAACAGCGTATATCAGCATATAACTTATGTTAAGGACCTGGCTCCGGTTTCAGTAAATCAGGTGTTTTTTAATGCAGATTCCGTAGTTGTCCCCAAAGGACTTTTTTTTGATGTGACCCATACATGGGCATTCATGGATGAAACCGGTGTAGTAAAACTGGGTATTGACGATTTTCTGCAGCATGTCACGGGAACTCTTACACGTGTCGAAATGAAAAAACCAGGTGAAAGTATAAAAAAAGGGGAACAGCTGTGCACCCTTGTTCATAAAGGCAAACAGTTAAATATTTATGCCCCGGTTTCAGGAACCATTATTGAAAAAAACGAAGCACTTACAGGAGATTCATCTTTGATAAATGATTCTCCATATGCCGACGGATGGGTGTATAAGATAGAGCCGGTAAACTGGCCAAGAGAGATGATGTTTTTAATTATGGCCGAAAAATATAAGGACTGGCTGAAAAACGAATTCAAACGGCTGAAGGATTTCCTGTCAGATTATATAAAGTACGACACCTCGTTTGCTCATGTCATACTACAGGATGGCGGAGAAATTATTGACAATACTCTTGCAGATTTTGCTCCAGAAGTATGGGAAGATTTTCAGAATAACTTTATTAACAAAGCTCGTTGACCTTTATTTATTCAACCCGTAGTTTGATTAGTACTCAATTCACAAAATAATGAGCTTAGATCGCAGAAAGTTTTTTAAGGTGCTTGGGGTCACCGGAATTACCCTTGCAATAGGTAAAGAAGCTGGTGCAAATCAGGCAATAGTAAGTGAAACTGAATTTTCCGGGGTATTATTTGATGCTGTACGTTGCAAGGGTTGTCATGGTTGCGAATACGATTGTGCAGATGCTAATAATTTACCTGATCCGTCGGAGAGTATCCTTAAAGCAGAAAAGACAGGGATGAAACGAAAAACAGATGAATCAAGACGAACCGTTGTGAATGGTTATCAGACTTCAAAAGGGGAAGTTTTTTTAAAGACCCAGTGTATGCATTGCAATGAACCCGCCTGTGCTGCTGCATGTCTTACTCAGGCAATGTATAAAACAAAAGAAGGTCCTGTAACCTGGAGAACTGAAAAATGCATGGGATGCCGTTATTGCATGGTCTCCTGTCCGTTTGATATCCCAAAATTCGAATACCACAGTCCAAACCCTAAAATTCAGAAGTGTACAATGTGCTACGACCGGCTTAAGACAGGCGAATTACCGGCTTGTGTGGCAAACTGTCCGAATGATGCCCTGATGTTCGGTAAACGCAGGGAACTGATTAAAGAAGCACGAAAAAGAATTTACGAAAAACCTGAAATATACGTGGATCAGATTTATGGTGAACATGAAGCAGGTGGAACGGACTGGTTATATCTTTCACCGGTACCGTTTAATGAACTGTTATTAAAGACCACAATCCAGAATTCATCTTATCCTCAGTTAACAAAAGGATTTCTTTATAGTGTACCATCAGTATTTGTTCTGGTTCCTGCGCTCTTATTAGGCATTCAGAAAGCAACGGCAAATATTCATAAAATTAGTGAATCTGATGATGAGTAATATTTATTCTGTGAAAGTGGATCATGGTGTTACTACCACCTGGAAGTTTTTCCTGAGTGAAATTAAACCAAAGGGAAAATTACTGACCCCATTTAATATCATTTCCATTCCGATAATATTGCTGGGACTGGGAATTATTGTGATCCGGTTCTGGAAGGGACTGGGTTCGGTAACTAACCTCACTCAGGAAGTTCCATGGGGTTTGTGGATCGGTTTTGATGTTGTCACGGGAGTTGCTTTCGCAGGAGGGGCTTATGTAATTTGTTTCATGGTCTATATACTTAACATGCAAAAGTATCATTCCATTGTCAGAATAACAGTTTTGAACGGCTTCCTTGCATACGTTTTCTATGCAGGCGCATTACTTTTAGATCTTGGACGTCCCTGGAATGTAATTAACCCCATCATAGGTAATAATTTCGGAACCAGTTCGGTACTTTTCCTGGTTGCATGGCATTTCCTTCTTTATATGATCGCACAGTTGATTGAGTTCTCTCCCGCCATTGCAGAATGGCTGGGAGCCCGGCGCGCACATAAAATACTTTCAGGCATGACAATTGCCGCTGTTATTTTCGGTATCACATTATCCATACTTCACCAATCGGGATTAGGTGCACTTTTCCTGATGGCAAAAGAAAAAATTCACCCGCTCTGGTATTCGGAGTTTATTCCTTTGTTGTTTCTGGTTTCCAGTATTTTTGCCGGGCTTTCTATGATCATATTTGAAGGATCGATCAGCCATAAAGTGTTTTTCAGCCAGATAAGTGAAAAAAATCACCTGGCACATAAGAGTATTATGCATGGCTTGTCAAAAATATGTACAGGAACCTTGTTTGCTTATTTTTTCCTCCAATTGCTCGTTTTTATTCACGGGAAGCACTGGAATATGATAAACTCCCCTTATGGCTATTGGTTTCTGTTCGAAATGACAGGCTTTGTTCTTATGCCTATGTTCTTGTATTTCATCGGTTACAGAAAAAATAATATTTTAATGATCAGAATTGCAGCCATCATCACCATGCTCGGAGTAATCCTGAACAGACTGAATGTAACTGTAATAGGCTTCAGGTGGTACGATCATATCAGATATGTTCCGTCATGGATGGAAATTGTGGTTACTTTGGCAGTAATATTTACCGAAATATGGGTATTCAGGTGGGTCATTAACCGTATGCCGGTATTAAGGGAATCACCAATATGGGTAAAAAAGATTAATAATTAACCAGCATTCACCCATCTAAAGGTGATTGCACAAAATAAAAAAAATGGATGGATTTACCTACACAAATATTTTTGAGACAAAAGGTTTCGAATACCTTATCATTATTGCATTTCTTGCATTATTGGTACCCTTTTGGTTTTTCCTGAACAGGAAGGGGAAAATGACCAAACAAATTCAAAAAGCTTTTGGAGTACTTTCAAGGGATATTTTAAAGATCCCGCAAGGTATATTTTACAGCCCAAATCATACCTGGGTTCATTTAGGAAAATGCGGTGCAGCAGAGGTCGGACTGGATGATCTCCTGCTTCATCTGATAGGAGATGTGAAATTAATAAAACTTAAAAACCAGGGTGATGCCATCAATAAAGGAGAGTTAATGGCAGAAATTGCACAAAAGGGAAAGGTTCTCAGGATATTTTCTCCTTTATCCGGTAAAATTGTGACAACTAATCCATTTATCCTTGAAAGCCCCGGAATTATGAATGATGACCCATATGGGAAAGGTTGGATTTATCAAATCAAGCCAAATAACTGGGCAGAAGAGACGAATTCATACTACCTGGCCGAAGATGCAACAAAGTGGACAGGTTGGGAGTTGAACAGAATTAAAGATTTTCTGGCTGTTTCAATTCAAAAATATGCCCCCGGGACTTCAGGAATCAGTTTGCAGGAAGGAGGTGAAATTTGCGACCATGCTCTTAAGGAATTGCAAAATGAAGTATGGCAGGATTTTCAAAAAGAATTTTTAAATCCTATCCAATGAAGAGATTAATATGAAACCGGTTTACATCACCGGTTTTTTTGTAATTTTGCAGGAAATGAAAGAAGATTTGAATTTTTACCATATGATTTTCTGTGTTTTTTTCTTCTTACTTTTTGTCGTCACAAAAAGTAAGCAAAAAAGACTAACGTCCGCCACGGCGTTCGCCAAGGCGAAGAACTCGTTCCGTCTCGGTATTCGGCAAGCTCAGACACCATCCTCGACTTCACTCAAACAGCAATTCGTTGATATGGAATTTTATATTTTATGCTTCGCACTCAATTTATTATGAAAAACATATAAAAAATTGACTTTCCCCATTTTTATTTTACATAAATGTGACCATGAAAGCCCTGTGCGTTGGACATCCACGAATGGTGTGTCCGCCGTGGCGGATACAACATGCCATTTCGACAGGCTCAATGGCCGGTTGCCAAAAGA
>JAPLDU010000051.1:0-4376 GCA_026391255.1 Bacteroidia bacterium
TTGCAATCGGGTTGGATAATTCAGAGACAGGGGTAGATTACCAGTTATACATAGGCGGTTCAACACCTGTTGGATTGCCGGTTCACGGATCAACCGGAAACACCATCACTTTTGGAGACCAGACTGCTGCCGGAACTTATACCGTAAAGGCAACCAATAACAATACGGGATGTAGTAATGATGCTTTGATGAATGGTGATGCAACGATAACGATCAATCCGTTACCGGTAGTAAATTCAGTAACTTTGCAGGCAAATGAAGGAATAGTTGGTCCGTCATGGACATGGCCGGTTGGAGGAACTTATCCCAATTTCAACATGTGTATAGATCCTCTTATAAATCCAGCCAGTTATTACCTGGATGTAAATACCTTCTCTTCGACTCCGGCTTTAATGGCAGATTATGTGAACGGCTTCAAGCTGGATCAGACAGGTCTCACCCAGGCATGGTGGGATTACTGGGCTGCCAGAGGCGTTAACGGTCCATCAGGAAATGCATACCCATGGCAAGATGAGATGTGGAGAATCATTCATGGAACAGACCCATTCTTCTATCTCGAATTGAGTGGAGGAGATTATATTATAGTTGATGGATTGCATTACATTTTGGCAGGTTGAGTTCAACTATAAGTATACTGGTACAATAAAAGATGTGAACGGATGCGTATCAACACCATTCGATATATTTTTCCAGTTCAACCATGTACCTGTACCAACAATTTCTGGCCCAACGCCGGTATGTGATGCATCTGTATCGAATGTATACACAACACAATCAGGAATGTCAAATTACCTGTGGACTGTTACCGGAGGAAATATAACAGGTGGCGGAAGTACATCAGATTATTCTGTAACAGTAACATGGAGTGGAGCTGGTACAGGACACGTAAAGGTGAACTATACGAATCCCGCAACTGGTTGTACTGCTGCTGCACAGACTGATTACCCCGTAACAATCAATCCGTTACCGGTAGTAAATTCAGTAACTTTGCAGGCAAATGAAGGAATAGTTGGTCCGTCATGGACATGGCCGGTTGGAGGAACCTATCCTAATTTCAATATGTGTATAGATCCTCTTATAAATCCAGCCAGTTATTACCTGGATGTAAATACCTTCTCTTCGACACCGAATTTAATGGCAGATTATGTGAACGGCTTTAAGCTGGATCAGACGGGTCTTACCCAGGCCTGGTGGGATTACTGGTCTGCAAGAGGAGTTAACGGTCCATCAGGAAATGCATACCCATGGCAAGATGAGATGTGGAGAATCATTCATGGAACAGACCCATTCTTCTATCTCGAATTGAGTGGAGGAGATTATATTATAGTTGATGGATTGCATTACATTTTGGCAGGTAATATTGACCGTACCTGGTGATTATCCTGAGTTCAACTATAAGTATACCGGTACAATAAAAGATGTGAACGGATGCGTATCAACACCATTCGATATATTCTTCCGGTTCAACCATGTACCTGTACCGACGATCACCGGACCGACACCGGTATGTGATGCATCCGTGTCGAATGTATACACAACACAGTCAGGAATGTCAAATTACCTGTGGACTGTTACCGGTGGAACGATAACCGGAGGTGGAACTACATCGGATTATACCGTGACAGTTACATGGAGTGGAGCCGGTACAGGTCATGTGAAAGTGAACTATACAAATAGCACAACCGGTTGTACTGCTGCTGCACAGACTGATTATCCCGTAACGATCAATCCGCTGCCGGTATTGAATTCAGTGACTTTGCAGGCAAATGCAGGAATAGCAGGCCCGTCATGGACATGGCCGGTTGGAGGAGAGTATCCTAATTTCAATATGTGTATAGATCCTCAGATAAATCCAGCCAGTTATTACCTGGATGTAAATACCTTCTCTTCGACTCCGGCATTAATGGCAGATTATGTGAACGCCTTTAATCTGGATCAGACAAATTTACCTGCCAACTGGTTGGCTTACTGGGCCGCCAGAGGCGTTAACGGTCCATCAGGAAATGCATACCCATGGCAAGATGAGATGTGGAGAATCATTCATGGAACAGACCCATTCTTCTATCTCAAATTGAGTGGAGGAGATTATATAATAGTTGATGGATTGCATTATATCCTGGGAGGCGGTGAACCAATATTGACCGTACCTGGTGATTATCCTGCTTTCAACTATAAGTATACCGGTACGATAAAGGATGAGAATGGATGTGTATCAACACCATTTAGTATATATTTCCAGTTTAACCATGTACCAACGGTGTCTGTGAATTCTCCGACAGTATGTGCCAGCGCTCTGCCTGTCAACATTACTGCCACACCTTCACCATCGGGAACATACGACTATGTTTGGTCTCCTGCCCAGGGTAATGTTGATCATTTCAGTACTTCCACAGGAGGAACTTACAGCGTAACTGTTACAGATGTCAATTCATGTACCGGCAGTGGTTCGGGAACATTGACCGTGAATCAGAACCCAGCTCCGGTTGCAGGTAATAATGGACCTGTTTGTGTAGGTTCTCAATTAAATTTAACTGCAACAACAACAGCAGTTTCATGGTCATGGTCAGGCCCAAGTTTCACAAGTAGCCAGGAAAATCCTACTGTATCTAACAGCGCAACACTTTTAATGGCTGGAACATATACTGTAACTGAAACTAATACTAGTACCGGTTGTACTGGTACTGCCAGTACTACTGTGGTTGTAAATGCAAACCCGACGGTTTCGGTCAATTCACCAACCGTTTGTGCAAGCGCTTTACCGGTAAATATCACTGCATCACCATCAGGCGGTTTCTCAACATATTCCTATTCATGGTCAGTACCTATTGGAGGTCCGACACCTGGTAATGTCAGTACTTTCGGTACTTCGACGGCAGGACAATATGTCGTAACCGTAACTGATTCACATTCATGCAAGGGAACTGGCTCAGGAACTTTAACAGTGAATACCAACCCAACCGTGACGGTTAATTCGCCAAATATCTGCTCTGATGATATTACTGCCACTATTACCGCCACTCCGTCTCCTTCAGGAACATATACCTATGTATGGAATGGTCCGTTTATTCCAAATCCCATCAATGTTGCCAGTTTCAGTACATCTGTGGCAGGCACTTATTATGTTACTGTTACAAATGCCAATCCCGGTTGCTCGGGCAGTGGTTCAGGTACAATGACCATTTATGCATCACCAACTCCCGATATTTCCGGTGAAGCAAATCCGGACTTTAATAGTTTTGATGGTAATATTAATTTGAATTATATTTATTCCACTCCTCTAAGTGGTACAGATACGTATAGCTGGTCATTTGTAACTATCCCGGATCCCGGACAGATCAGTGTTGATTCAAACTATCCGAACGAAGCCGAAGTAATCTGGATTGCCAACGGAACATTACAGGTTACAGAATCAAGGCATTATTCTTCCCCAAGTTTAACCTGTACCGCCACTGCTACTGAAGAAATTATTGTTCGCATGCCTGATTATTATGGTTTGGTTACCTATGATAATGCTTACAGCACCCCATTGAATGATGTAACAATACATTTTTCAGATGGTGAAATACTTTCAAACCCGGAAATATCAATTCTGTCACCTGACGGTTACCAGGAAGGTTATTATCAATATTATACAAATAGTGGCGCTTTTCAACATGTAATGGACCCGGGCAATTATCCATGGGGAGGCGTGAATGCCACCGATGCTCTTATTATCCAGTTGCATGCCATTGGCCAATACCCATGGACTCATATCGGTTTATATCCAAATGATCCTTACTACATGTTGGATAAGGTTGCCGACGTAAATAACAATGGACTGATCAATGCTACTGATGCCCTTCTCGTGAAAATGAGAGCCGTGCACCTGATCCCTAATTTCTACACTTATTTCGGTAATCAGAATTTTGGTTATAATGATGGGAACTGGTACTATTCTACCTTCGGTACTTTGCCTCAGATGAATATCAAAATGTTGTGTTACGGAGACGTGAACCGGTCATACGTTCCTGTTTTCGGTTATGGTCCGGCTAAATCAGGCAAACCTGTGATTACTGACGGAACCATCAGTACTGCGGTTGGAAAAGAGTTTGACCTTCCGGTGAGACTTAGCGAAGCAGCACAACTGGGCGCAGCAACCATCTTCCTTACCTATCCTGCTGATATGATTGACGTGAAAGGCATTACTTCTTCATTGGGTGATGAGCTTCAGTACAATATTGCCGACGGCAAAGTGATGATCGCCTGGTCGGATGTGAATGCCCTAAACCTGAAAGACAACGATGCATTTGTTACATTGCATGTGGTAGCTAAGGTTAATCTCTTTGACCAGACCCCGTTCATCATTGAAGACGAAACGGAATTTTCTGACGGCAACG
>JAPLDU010000051.1:4384-4760 GCA_026391255.1 Bacteroidia bacterium
CAACGCTAAAGTTCTTGACAAGCTGAATGTCAAGATGGCTTCTATCAGCACACAGAGTGGCTTTGCACTGAGCGAAAATTACCCGAACCCGTTCAATCATACCACAGAGATCAGCTACATGTTGCCTGAATCGGCAAAGGTGACACTGACCATCTCTAACAGCCTTGGACAGGTGATGAGTACCCTGGTAAATGCCAGCCAGGATGCAGGTACCTATAAAGTAAGCTTTGATGCCGGAAGCATGGCTGCCGGTATGTACAGCTATACAATAGATGTGAACGGACTTACTCAGTCCTTCACGGCTACCAAAATAATGGTGAAAACTGAATAAGAAATATTACCGGGGAGGGAAACATCCCTCTCCGGTTTATTTTAT
>JAPLDU010000051.1:4810-23136 GCA_026391255.1 Bacteroidia bacterium
CGGTTTATTTTATTTTATTCAATATCCCAACTATTTGGCATTCATGAAAAAAGGCATCTGCATATTACTGATTTTGTTGCTGACGATCTGCCGTGGTTTCTCACAAAGCTGCAGCGTATCGATTGGCTCGGTAACAGCATGTCCTGCCGATACCATATTAATACCTGTGAATGCTTCGGGATTTAACAATATCAGCGCTATTACCCTTTACATAGGATATAACAGCAATGTATTGAATTTCCAGGGATTGGTGAATATTTTTTCATCCCTTAATGCAGGTCTGAACTACAATGCTATGACTGATCCTGCCGTACAGGTGGGCGCTTTATGGAGCAATGTTGTTCCTGCCAATATCGGAAACAGCAAACTCTTCGACATGAAGTTTGTGTTCCTGGGAGGAAGCTGCACAATGAACCTCAACAGTGATTGCGAAGTCGTAAACAGCAGCCTGGCAACACTGAATCTGAGCAGTACAGCGGGAAGCATTAATTCAAACCCGGTGCCTTCGATCAGCAGCCAGCCTCAGAACATGTTTATTAAAATAGGCGATGTCTGCAATTTTTCGGTTTCAGCCTCCGGCGCCACTTCTTATCAATGGATGGTTAGCAACGACGGGGGAAACAACTGGGGCAATGTGACCAACCAGTCTCCATATTCGAATGTTACTGGCAATATTTTGCATATCTCTAATGTACAGTTGAATATGAACAATAAAGAGTTCAGGTGTAAACTAACCGGAACATGTACTGCTTATTCCAATGCTGCAACACTTACCGTCGATACTTTTACTGGAATTAAAGAAACAAATGATAAAGGAATCACAGATATACGTGTTTTTCCAAACCCCTGCTCAGGAATAGCCAATCTCGGACTAACCCTGCCTGCTGCAGGCATGTTACAAACAGAAATATTTAATAACGAGGGTAAAATTGTATATAAAAACGTTGAACTGTTGATGGCAGGTCTTCAGGACCGGCACATTAACTGCAGTTCTTTTGATAGCGGAATTTATTTCATCCGGATACTGTTTACAGGCCCGGAAATGACCATAAATAAAACAAAACTCCTGGCAGTGACCAGGTAAATAATTCATCCATTTATCTTTTGAAATAATTTAAACAATATAAAAATGGGAAAGAAAATAATCATGTTTGCTCTCATGATGCTGGCTTTGTTCAGGTTATCATATGCGCAGGCAACGGCAACAATCGGTGCGGTGGTAGCAAGCCCTACTCCTTACACCCTTGGCCAGGAAGTTGATTTTCCACTAAATGTGACCAATTTTAACAGTATCGGAGCTATCAGCCTGAATATCGGCTACGATCCCAATGTTATTGCATTCGTGGGTATTAGTAATATTATGATACAGGTAAGCTCTTTATCTTCCGGTATTTTTAATTCTGAGGTTATCCTCAATTGGTATTGGACAGGAGGCTCATATCCTACGTGTAATGGGCAGCTTTGCACACTCAGGTTTGTGTATCTTGGTGGAGCTTGCAATTTAAATTTTGACCCCGGTTGTGAAATCACTACAGTAAACGGAGTGTACCCTAATATTTCATTTTCAGATTTAATTGTTTCATATACCGGGAGTTCTATCAGTTCAAGTCCTTCCAGCGGGCAGATGAGACTTTTAGCGATGAGCAACCCGAATGTTGGTGAAAGCGTTTTTGTGAATGTAATGATGACTAATCTGGCAAATATCGGCGCCGTTAGTCTGAATATCAACTACGATAATGTAAAGCTGACTTATGCGGGTCATCAGAATGGTATATTGGGAAATAATATTGTTGTAAGCAGTGATGGTGTGCAGGTACATGCCAACTGGTCGGCAGCACCTCCTAATACACAGACTTTTACTACTCCTGAACAAATTGCATTTACATTGATTTTTGTGTATAATGGAGTTGGAAATGCCAATCTTTCATTTGGTTCAGGTTGTGAAATTGAAGCTTCACTTCCTAATGTGAATCCTGTGGTTCTTAACCCTTATCTTATCAATGGAACAGTGATCGGTGCTACTGATCCCTCCAATACAGTGACATTAAGCCCGGCAACAGAAAATAAGTTCAATGGTGAAACATTAACCAAGACAGTCGCATTCAGCGGATTTGGTTCCATTGTTCAGGCACTGACTTTAAACCTGCCCTACGATATTGCAAAACTTACCTATATTAATTTTGTCGAAACGGGTATTACTGGTTTAGTGGTAAGCGCCAACCCGGGTACAGGAATATTACATATTGAATATTCGAATAATATTGGAGTAAACATAAATCCGGTTACGATTGCCCTGAATTTTCAATATAATGGCGGTGGCACTGCCAGTGTTTCTTTCGGCTCGGGATCAGAAATAATAGTTGTACCGAATACTCCGGCAGTTGTTAATTACGGCTCTCCGGCTACGGTCAGCCAGAACAGTTCCCCTTTGCATGTTACCATTGGAAATGTGAGCGCATGTTACAATAGTGAGGCAGATATTCCTGTAACATTTTCAGGAAATCCACTATTTATTGCTGATGCAGTAACCCTGAATATCGGATATGATGCTTCAAAGCTGACATTTATTTCGGCTCCAAACATTCCCGGTTTGGTTGTTGGTACTTCTTCCAATCCCCAGCAGGTAAATCTTATTTGGTCAATTGGTTCTTCCATTAATCTTAACGGCCAACAGTTATTACTTAAATTTGAATACCTCGGCGGGGGCAGTACAAATCTTACCTTCAATCCCGGAACAATTATTTCAGATAACGGAACAAATGTAAATGCAACATATTATAACGGATCTGTTAATCAATCTAATATCACTGGCCATCTTACATATGATAATACTGCCTCAACACCACTTGTGGGTGTTACAGTGATGTTAAAGCTCGAAGGTAACGAAGTTGCTTCAACGGTTACTGATGCAAACGGTTATTACGAATTTACTGTTTGTCAGAATGGACTGTACACTTTTGAATTTAACTGCTCTATCCCATGGGCTGGTGTTGGTCTTGATGATGTATTTGCAGTATACGATCATACGGTTGGTTATGTTTATATTACTGATCCGTTGATGTTATTGGCTGCTGATGTTGATATTAGTACAGGGTTAGGAAATATTGATATTGGTGATGTGTTTGCTATTTATGATCGTATCACTAGTATAAACCCGGAAATCATTCCATCTGGATGGGCATTGCCTGACTGGTTATTTGAAAATGTTTCTGTAAATATAACTGGTTCAGATGTGATTCAAAATATTAAAGGAATTTGTTCAGGAGATGTTAATGGATCATATCCTTATTAATAATAATTATTATCTTTGCAAAAACTATAAGATATGAAAAAGCTATTTATTATAGTATATGTGGTAATTGTAAGCATGTTATTATCTGTTGGCGCATTTGCAACAACAGCAACGGTATCAGTCGGATCATCGACAAATCCAGCGATTGGCAGTACTATCAGCATTCCGGTTAATCTTGCTTATAGTGATTTAAGAGGATTTGGTTTATATCTGGTATACGATCTGGACGTATTGACTTATACAGGGCCTACCAGTTATCCTGCTTTATCGACTGCTGCTCCCGCAAATGGTAATGCTGCATTTGTTAATGTTGGTTTGGGGCTATCTGTTACTGTCCAGCCAGCTTTCAATAGAATGTATATTACCTGGGGTCAGTTTTCGGGCGGGATTAATTTTTCCGGTTTGGTGCTCGATCTGCAGTTTACTTATAATGGAGGAGTTTCCACTCTTGTCTTTGATCCTGCCCTTAGCAGTATAAGGGATCATTCCAATACAAATGTTCTTACTTCCGGCGGAATTACTAATGGTTCTGTCAGCGGACCATACATAGATATTACTTCAGCAAATTCTGCCAATTGGAACTTAAATACCACCTGGAACGGAATTGGTTCTCTTCCTCAACCTACTCCCGGGCATAATGTAACCGTTACTACAGGAAATACAGTTACTATTACTGCCAGTGCAATATGCAATAACCTTACTATTCAGGCTGGCGGAACCCTTGTGGTTAACACTGGGCAAACATTGAAAGTTAAAGGCAACATTCTGATCCAGTCTGATGTAACGGGAACCGGGAATTTTGTCAACTATGGAACAGTTTCTATTGTCGGTACTTCCACAGTTCAACGTTATATGTCAGGCGGTCATTATCATTATGTTAGCTCACCTGTTGCCAGCGGGTCATACAGTATTCTGCAGACCGGAAATACAGCGGATAATTTCTTTGAATGGAGCGAACCAACATATTTATGGGTAACTCATTTCAGTGGTTCAGGTACACTGACACGCGGAAAAGGTTATGCAGTTCAATATAATGGAGGTGCAACTACAAAAACCTTTACCGGTGGTGCTTTGAATGATGGAAATATTAGTATTCCAATAACCTATACAACTACTGTTACTGTAGCTGCGGGAGATAAATATTATAACCTTATAGGTGATCCTTATCCTTGCTCTCTTAATGCAAGCGCATTTCTTACAAGTAATTCTTCCTATATTGGTGCATGTTATTTCTGGGATGAAAACAATAATATATTTAGCCATTCTGATTATGCTACTTATAATTTAACCGGTGGTATTGCAGCTTCTCATTCGGATGGTACACCACCAGTTACAGGCTATACTCCTGATGGTTATATTGCATCCGGTCAGAGTTTCTTTGTCAGAGCCGCTTCTGCTGGTAGTGTTCAATTTACAAATGCTATGAGGGTGAATAATACCGGGCATTTTTATAAATCGGGAGATGGAATTTCGCGTTATTGGCTAAACCTTAGCGGTGCTTCGGACTGGAACCAGACTTTAATAGGTTTCCCGCCACAAGCCACTAATGGATTTGATACACTTTATGATGCTCCAAAATACCAGGGTAATTCTTATATTGCCTTATATTCCCTTTTGAATAACGAACCTTATGCTATTCAGGGATTAGCGCCATTGTCTGGCAATGTTACTATTCCCATCGGATTATATGCCGGAAACACTGGATCCTATACTTTTGAAACAGGTAATTTTGAAAATATTCCCTCAAATTATTCTGTAACTCTTGAAGATGTTGATAATAATCAAACGGTGAATATTCTTACCAGTCCTTATACTTTCAGTATTAATACCATTGGTAATATTGATAACCGTTTCTTATTGCATTTCTCTATAATAACAGAAGTAAATCATTTGAACGATAATAAGTTCAACATTTATTCAAATGATGGTTCCGTGTATGTTACCTCAGGCAAACCATTCAGCGGTAAGGTGGAAGTTTTAAATCTGCTGGGACAGGTAGTTGTAAGTACTGCTGCAGTTAACAGCACATTAAGTAAGATTGATATGAATAACGTTAGTGGCTGTTATATGGTTAAACTTACTACTAACGGTAATGTTTTCACACAAAAAGTATTTATAAGGTAAATGAAAACAAAAATTGTAGAACTTACAAAAATTTTTAATAAGATGAAAAAATCCGTACGTATAATTGTTTTGTTAGCAATACTAACTGTAAGTCTATCTTATTTGAATAGTGTGAAAGCTGATCCGCCTCTTCCTCCGGGTTACGGCACTAATGGTAATGGTGGCAACCCTACACCTAACGGTGGTAGCGCACCCATTGACGGAGGGCTTAGTTTCCTGATTGCACTTGGTTTGGGCTTTGGTGCCAGAAAATATTATAAAGAAAACAAGATTATACTTAACGATTAATAGATCATTGAGGTGCAATTATTTACATAATAATAGCTTATGTAAATTGTACTTCATACATCAATTCATGATGATACCTTTGAGTGTATGTAACATCTACATTCAAAGGTATTTTTTTTGATAGAACGGAATCTTAGTCATAGTATTAATCCTAGTCCTTGTCATAGTCTTCGTTAGAAATTTCAATAAGACTAAGACAAGGACTAAGACAAACACAAGGACAATGACTTGGGTCAGGACATAGATTAGGACAATAGTGACAAAATAATCTGGACAATGCAGGATTCATTCGAACATACCGGAAGGGAAAATCATCATCACAAGCGGTCGTCGCACCATTCTGAATCTGAAAAATCGATATTGGCCAGGAAAGAAAGTAAAAGGAGGAAGAAAGAATCTCAGAGACATCACATGAGGATGATGCGCAGTAGAAGGAATGAATTAAGAAAGATCAGATTCAGGCATTGGCTGAAAAGGATGAAGTACCGGTTTTCCAGTGAGTATTTTGAAAAGCTGAGACGGGAGAAAAAAAATATTAAGCAACGCAGGAGGCAGCAACGACAGCATTCAGTGAAAGTATGGAAGGAAAGACTGGCCGGTATTCATTTCAGTTTTTCCATTGATAAATTCAAAAAAAGGATTAACAGAAGGATCAGCAGTTTTAAGCATGATATGAGTGTTTATCGCACCCGTCGCCGGGAAAGAAAAAACATAAGAAAAAATATCAAGATACAATTGAAGCAGCGATCTGTCATTCTGTTAAAGTATTATTCTTCAATATTTTCCTCATCGTTCAGGTTTAAAAGTGAATATTTTAAATTCCTTTCACTTTCAACCTTGTGTTATATACTCGCACAGCTGACAATATATCTGGTTTATCAGTCTGTCATGATCATTGTGGCACATCAATACAATCTGCCAACAGTGTTATACTACTATAAAACTGCTTTCCCGACTCCACCTACATCAAAGTTATGGACGGAGTACAACATTATCAATACCTTTGCTTCAGCTCCTGTCTTTCTGTTATTGCTTGGAACCATCATTTATTTTGTGTTTGAGAAGGTCAGGAGTAATAAGAATTTCTATAAGATATTTATACTCTGGTTGTATATTCATTCAGTAGGATATTTTATCGGGTCTGTTATTTCGGGTACCATCACAGTAAAGTACTTTGGGTGGGCGCTTGCCTGGATGGGCGCTTTGTCATTCCTGCCAAAACTGGCGCTGATCCCATTTCTGGCTTTGTTATTTATCGTAGGATTTCGTTCGATCAGTATGTTTATTCAAACAGCGCCTGACTATCAATACATAAAAAACCTGGAAAGTATACGAAATTACCTGTACTCAACTGTAGTCTTTCCTTTTATCCTTGGAAATATTGTCATTTTTCTGATTAAACTTCCTGAATTAACTCCATATGAAGTTCTTATCTACTTCTCAATGGTATTTATGATTTTCCCTTTTATGATACAGCTCAGGGAATATGGAAATTTTAAAATAGCAGTAATGAACCGGGAACCTAAATTTCCTTTAAAGCTGTCCATATTTACAGTCCTGGTACTGGTGATATTCAGGATATGGTTAGGATATGGGATTCTTTTCCTGTAAATTTATTCGTTGTGATGCCGGTAACCCTTTGTTTTGCCAGCTTCAGGTTTTTCTTCCAGCCTTGAGAATAAAAAATTCACTCCGAAGCGTAGACCAAATTCACGGGTATATGCAGGCCATATAATATTATTATTTCCATCGTATCTCCATCCGATCACATTGTCGGAAAGTAGATAGATCTGCAGAGGGCCTGCCCTGAACCCCAGTCCTAAGCCGATATTTGCAGGCGAATAATTGATCATGGTATAACTAAGGCTTGCCGACAGGAATTTCAATATTTCAGTATTCCCTGAAAATGTAATAGCTGTAGTTGTTCCATCGCTGTAAAAAATGGTTTTTGACAAAGCCCCCAGTGTGAGGTGGGGGAAAATCCGGTAACTGGCTCCCATGCAGAGCTTGGGTACAAGATAACTCGTGTAAGCGTTATTGGTGCCATGAATTTTTGCCATGTGTTTTACTGAATCGATGAGATCCTGAGAATTATCCATTATGGTATCATTGGCATTATTATAGGTCAGGTCAATACCATGATAAGTAAAATCGCTTTTCTGTGTAAATTCATAAATGTCTTTTTTCCATGCGATGTATCCCAGGTCGGTAAGACTTGCCGAGAACATCCATTTTTCATTCAAAGTCCAGGTAGCGCCCAGGTCAAGGCCATATCCGGCATTCGGATTGTATAATAAATACCGGTTGACGAGCTGATTCAGATTTCTGTCAATATATTTCACACTATCTAACTCGTCGGTGCCATTCTTGTAAGTAATGTTAATAGGACCGGATACCTGCATCTGGAGATCGGATTGTAAATGTATGTCGAAGGTGTCAGGATAGGTATACATTGAGGCATTCCACAGTTTTGGAGTGATGTTCGCAATTCCGTTCAGGTATTTAAACCTGACACCGAGAGTGAGGTTCTTGTTTACCTTGTAAGAATAACCCAGAGCGTATTCAATGTACCAGTTCATCGAAATATTCCAATTATTCAGGTTCATGGTCTTACCCGCATAGTCAGCATTTCCCTTTCGCCAAAGAACGATCATATCTTTTGGAATGCTTATCTGCGAACTGAATTTGTGAGAGATATCAAATGTAATACCTGACTTCCCTGTTACAAAACCAATGGATAAAATTTCATGATCAATACTGAAGTCGATGCGGTTCTGATTTTTTAAAACCGATTCAAGATTATTAAGATTAAAAACCACATCATTCGGATTGAAATCACGGAAGTCAAGATCGGTTTTGAATGATGCCAGTCCGGGGAAACTAAATACAAAACCATAATTATCCTGGAAAGCAGGGTTGAGCATCAGTGACTGATGGATACCACGCATCATGTAAAGAGTATTGTCCTGGGACCAGAGCTTAGCTGAAGAAAACATGATGACGGTGATCAGAAAAACCTGTAATATCCGGGTTAATTTGAAGGTTTTTCCGGACGGGTAATAATACTTCAGTGATGGTAAATTGTTCATCATAGTCAGGAATAACAGTTTAATTGTGAATATCATCACCAGTCAGGTTGCCGGTTACTTTCGCTGCAAGCTTGACTTTAATGTTGTAGTCAGTATAAATTTTCACGTCCTGTGTACCATGGTTTATGGTATTCATTATAACAGTGAAAATTAATTTATTGGAAAGCAAAATATTGTTTATTCTTGAACGGTCTAAATCATATATTGCCACACTGCTGACAGGTTTGGTCACTCTTCCGTCTGAATTTACAAGTGCAGAGGTTGTGATAATATTGTCAAAATGATCATATGTAATATGAGTGACAGAGTCGAGCACCGTAAGGTTCAGGCTTATATCAAACGGGAATCCGTTCTGAACATTGATGAATAATTGCGCCCGGTCAACTTTCTGATAATCATCCTGATTTAATTTAAATGCCACAGTGTCACAGAAAGTCAGGTTGGTAGCCCTGAGCTGAAGAGGAAGGTCGAATTCTATACCCATCTTCACATATCCCGTGTTGCTTACGAAATTGGAATAATCCACAAACCCGGCAGGATTTACGTTGATATTACCCTGGAAATCTACAATATTAGGAATATGCGATAGAAAATCTGAAAGATTTGCATTGGCATTGGTCACCTGGTAATAATATTGATTGATGATTTGACCGGGAGCCGCGGGATAAGGTATAGCAATGGGATCAAGATTCAAACTATAGGTACTTCCATTGGTCGAGTGATTTTTGAGATCGAATATCAGGTTGGACGGAACACCAATGGAGTTGGTAATGATTATATCCAGCTTGGGGTTAGTAAGATAGACACTTCCGGAGATATTTGAAAGATATTGAAATTTTGTATCAATGGTATCGGTGGAAATGTTTATGGTCTTTTGCCCGAAATAACCCTGAATCATAGTAATCTGTAAAGTATTCAGCGTGACATTGAAAGCAATGGAATCATTGGAGTCGAACTGGATAAACTGATTAGTGGCATTAATCCAGACCTGGTAATTGACCGGCAACAGGTTATAGGGTTGACTTGGAACTGTGGAAAAGTCAAAATCACTGTTTGGCAATGACCAGGTGTCATTGGTCTGGGAGTTGGATGGTATATCAAATGTTTTCTGCGCTGTTGACCCGTTTGAAGTGACCGTGGTCAGAACAAGATCTCCGTGAATTTCTGTTCCAATTGAGGAGGCAATGGTGTACGACAGGGAGGCATTGGCAAAATGGGCATGAGTGATACGTTCGTCGCCCCCGCTGTTAAAAATGATGTTTTGTGTTTGTGAGGTAAATATCTGCTCGGGCAATTTGGCTAAGCCATGAGTAACCCTCAGATTGGAGGTTGTCACAGTAATGAGTATTCCGTCTGAAAGGTTGATCAGCACAGAACCATTGCTTGCCTGGGTATGGAACTGTTCCATGATCACCCTGAACTGGTTATATAGTGTGGTATTAGACAGCGGTATGGTTTGAGTCTGTGTTTGTCCGGGGGAAAAATTATAAAAATGACAACTGGACAATGTCACCAGGTTGCTAAGGTAATAACTTTGCGGTGTAAGGGTAATACTGTCAAAAGTCACAGGCAGATTATTGGTTGCTTTTATAATGATATTCCCGCTTGAAAGTGTAATATTCTGAAAATTGTCGGCCTGGCTTAGTGAAAAAGTATCAGTCTGATCGGAAGACATTGACGGTAATGGAGCTGTCAGTCCGTTTAGCGCCTGTATGGTTGAAGCAGTGACCGGATCTATTTTTAGTATCATATCGCTAAGGTGGGCTGTAGTTGACAAAGGACCGAAATCATTAATACTCAGTTCACCTAACAGAAATTTCTCATGGGTGGCCTGCTGGACAGGTATGGTATAAATTTGTGACATATTATAGTAGTAAATGGAGTCCCTCCGGTAAACAAAGCGAATGAAGCCGTCGCTTCCGATTACAATATTGGTGTCTTTGCTGTTTATTACGTTTTTCAGTGTAAGTGACATCCTTGCAATGGGTGCTGCAAGCTGTGGTTTCCACTGGTCAAACAAATGATCAGGAAGATCTTTACGGCAGGAAACCACAGCAGTCATGACCATTGCAAGAGAAATGAAAATGATGTGGTACTTACGTAAATAGTGTATAAATAGTTTCATAATTTTCAGTTGTGATAAATCCGAGATAAATATACGGCAAATGTTCAAATAAATAGTTATAATGAAATTTGAAATTTAAATCAATGTCATATAGTTAAGAATAGAACGCAGATAACGCTGATGAAAATGATAAAAGCAGATAATCATAATATCCTTTAAATCAGAATGTGGTAATGTGATAATGTATTCTTGATAAACTTAATAACTCATAACTCTTTTATGCATGCCATGCGTGACTACAACTCATCATTCATCACTCATCACTCATCACTCATTGTATCTCATAATTATACAGGAACTTGTCGTTTGAACCCACAAACAGGTTAAATTTAGGTGAATCGGATACCATTCCTATGCTGAACATGGTATTTCCCTGTAACGGGAACCCCTTGTACATTGTCCCGTCGGCATTGAAAAGGTAAATTTCACCTGCATTTTTTGAGACAATCCCGATCTTTCGTGAACTATTGGAAAACTGGTAAAATGAAGGCCTGTCGTTAATATTATCTTTACACTGGTATTCAAACAGTTTTTTCTTTTTACTGATCACTGTAAGTTTATTCTTATCAGCAAAAATAAAATCACGGATATTATCGCCGTTGACATCCTGGTAATCAAAATAATGTCCCGAGGAGCAAGACATGATATCAAGGCTTTCCGTTTTGCCTGTAAAGTAAACGAACCAGACTTTGCCGGTTGTATCGGTGGTGACTAATCTCGGGTTAAATACATTGTTATCGAGAATAAAATTGTTCCTGGCTGATTTTGTGAAAGAAGCATTCACATTCACACGTTGTTTTCCCTTGCGGTCGAGCATGTAGACTTTATGTTTATCGGCAAACACAATATAATCTTTATTTGATACTCTGAAAAACTGCAACTCAGTGGTCACCTTGTTTTCCGTTTTGGTGAATTCCCAGCCATCCAACGATTTTCCTTCCTTTGTAAATGCATAGATCTTCTTGTCTTCACAGGCAATGAACATGCGGTAATCCTTGTTTTTGTCATAATCGAACAAAGCCAGCCCATTGGTTGCCGGGGAGCTGAGTTTCACCGGGTACCGGCCAACATCATTACCGTTGTGATCAATCAGGTAGATGGCTTTACGGGTGCTGAAAAGATATTGCAGTTTCCCGTTCCCTGAATAGTCAATCTGGTAAATGTCGCTCATAAGTGGTTCTGATAACTGCTTCTTCCACATTATCCGGCCAACGTTATTGATCAGGTAGAGTTTATTGGCCATATCCTGTACCATGATTTCCTTTTCCCCGGTCTCAGAGCTTTGAAGAAGTCTCGGCTTCATTCCTACAGTAGTGTCAAGCCTGCTTTCCCATACAGTCCTGGGTTTTTCTTTAATTACAGGATTGTATTTGATTATAAGATCATTATAGACCATATCTTTTTTGTTATCCGACCTGAACTGAAATGCAAATGCCTGGAATTTTCTGAAAATGTCTTTGTTTATTTTCAGATATTTTTGAAGATCTGGATTTAATAACTTATTGTATAAAGGAAGGGAAGCACCAATGGTTGAATATAGGTAAAAATTGGATTTCGAACAGAATTTATCTGCAAAGTCGGAATAATTCAGGTCGTTCTTCAAGGTTTTCTGGAGTACATTTTCATGAATGAATTCTGACAATGCCTTAACACTGGGTCCAAACACAAGGTAATTATCAATAAAAGTAAAATATTTTGTTTTTATATCGTCAAATAATTCACCAAACAGCCGGCTGGTAAGATTCTCAACAGGCATCTGGTAGATGGGGAAAGATGTTTCTTTATCAATTTTGTAGTTCTGTGTCAGTGTCCTGATATCAGATTTTCTTTTAGCTGCAAATTTTTCAAGTATTTTAAACAATGCATCTTTAGCCAGGCTGCTGCTTTTGGTCAGAATCACCGCAAAGGCATTTTCGGCGGGACTTTCAGGAGCTATATCTGTGAAAGCCATGGCAATTTCGGTATCGAAGAAAGAGGCAAACAGGCTTTCGATATCGATATTGTACTCATGGTTAATTTCGTCAATTGCACTTGAGAATGCCGTTATTCTTCCTTCCTGTTCAAGATAATTACGGTACTTACGGCTGAATTCCCTGTAATTTGAAATGCAGAAACCGGCAAAAGTTCCGGTAGATGAGGGTAGCACCGATTCCACATTAGTACGGGAAGGGGTTTGATCAAGAAAAATATTGATGTAATTATAGATTGAGTCACTGGTAAATGTAAACCCGTTGAGAAGCAGTTCATCTGTGTGGACAGTGGCATCCAACTCGGTCCAACCTGCATAGGCATTTGCCAGCAGTATGCTTTTTTTAAGATCATCGGCGGAAAAAATGGAAAGAAGTTGCGGGAATGTTTTATGGTTGATATAAATATTTGCTGATGCATTTTTCCCGGCAGTGGAAGCTATTTTTATGAAAGTTTTATTCTTTGTCAGGGGATTATCAGATGAGAGGTGCAGAATGGCCTGTTCTACCAGGATTGATGAAAAGCTCAGGATAAAAACCCCATTGGTAAAAGAATAGTTGAAAATGATATTGGTATTCTTTATTCTGGCCTCGGAAATCTCGGTTTTATTATAATTACGACTGGTAATAACGGCTTTCCCTTTGAGTAGCTCGGTGACCATGGCTTCGGCATCCTCATATTGGGAGTTACCGGCAAAGCTGACCAGGTACAGAAAATCGAATTTATTCTTACCTGTCAGAACAGCCGCTGTGATAAGCGAGTTACCGGTGATAAAATTCCGGGCTCGTTTATCGGTTTTCAGGAGTGAATCAAATACCCCGAATTGCTTGTCAATTCTTTTGATGAGGCCGATATTCAACAGTTCGTTGTACATCTCGTTAGCTGTACGAAGGCTTGTAACAAGGTCGGTGTAGTGATACGATTCGACAATCAGCGCTGAATTGACAGGAACGGCATTCATTGCACTTGTTGCAACAAAAGAAGTCTGCCGGTTAATGTAAAATACAGCAATTACAATGGCCGATAATACCAATACCGATAGAATAATAACTGCCAGTTTCTTTGCCATACCAGATCAGAAGTCAAAAAACATTCAAAAGTAAAGAATTTTCTTTACGGATTGAGAATTTCAGCAAAGCAAATTAATTTTTCCTGGTTTTTTTCCTAGTCATAGAAGCTGTTTTGAATTTATTAATAATTAAAAATTTTGCCATATTTTAAATTTTACCCACCCCTAACCCCTCCCTGCGAGCAAGGAGGGGAACTGAGTTCTGCCAATTAATACAAATAACTTAGCGGACAATCCCCTCCCTGCCAGCAGGGAGGGGACGAAGGGGTGGGTACATAAATTAAAATTATACGGAGGGGAACTGAGTGTTGCCAATTAATACAAATAACTTAGCGGACAATCTCATCCCTGCCAGCAGGGAGGGGACGAAGGGGTGGGTACATAAATTAAAATTATACGCTAATAATTAAACACTTAATAAAATTCAAAACAGCTTCGTAATCTTAGTCTTTGTCCTAGTCATAGTCCTCGTCAAAAATCTGACAAAGACTAAGATTAAGACTAAGACCAGAATTAGGACAAAGTCATCTTACTTATTTTCCATCTGCTGGTTCAGCCGGTTTTCCTGGGCTAGCCTGTTTTGCAGAACTGACAGGTATTGATTCGCCGGTCTGAAGTTAAATTCTTTTATTGCCTTATTTGCCCATGTTATGGCCAGATCGAGGTCTCCTTTAATTTCGGCGGCAAGGGCCATGTTATAACATGCACGTGCAGCAACTTCGGGATCGTGGTTAGTGGTCAGATGATTCCATATTTCGGCAGCGCCGTCCCAGTTGCCTGCCTTTGCCATTTGTTTTGCCCGTTTGAAATCATCATGTTTGCGCACATAGTAAGAACGGTAAACCGTTATCCAGTTGGGGGATATCCGAACCCCAAACTTTGTTCCGGCTTCTTCTCCTGCCTCGTTCAATGCATGCCTTTTACCGGGTAGTTTAGCGCGTGCTTTGTCTGCATTGTCATCCCTGGCATTCCAGTTGCGACTGTCCCTGTATGTATTTTCATCAATAATTTTTTCAGAAATGGCATCATAGATTCTCCATCCGGCATTCACATGTATATCAAGGTTTGTCCAGTATTCAGGAACCACCACTTCCTTATTGTTGATTGTTTTTTTTACATCGTTTTTTCCGTTCCTGAACATGATGTCTGAGTCGAAAGTCTCTAGGAGTACGAGGGCATCTGCATCGTACATCCTGCAAATCTGATGCACTTTTGCCCAGTCGAGATATGGAGGGAACTCCTTGGTGCCAGTGCCTTTCAATTCATCATCATTCTTTACGATAGCCTGGATCCGGGGATTAGAATTCAGTTTATCCGCCAGTCCGTTTATGCACTTAAAAGATGCATCACGATCGCCAAAAACGGTCTCCTGTGAAAGAAATCCTTCGAGAAGATTTTTCCATTGATTGTCTTTTGATGGAAGGGAACGGTTGGCAATAACCACTTTTTTTATGTTTGCCGGGATGCTTACTTCTGCCGGCTGCAATACCTGCAGGCTTACAGAATTGGTGCTTGCACAGGATGAAAGCAATGCATTTCCCCCGATCAGAACAGCAAGCCGGTAATTAGTTAATAAGCTGATATTTCGTTTAGAATTCATTGTTATATTAGTTTGATTTTGACTACTCAGGCTGTAGGCTTTTAGACTGTAGTCCTTTAGTATCAGATATCAGGAAATGTGACAATGTGATAATATGATAATGTGATAATGTAATAATGTGCTAATTTGTTAATGTGTTATTGTATTAATGCAAGGATGCTAACTTTATGAACTTTACAAACTTTATGAACTTTCAATTTAAAACTCATCATTCATCACTCATCACTCATAATTCATCACTCATAATTCATAACTCGTAATTCGTAACTCGTAATTCGTAACTCGTAGCTCATAATTCGTAACTCGTAATTCGTAACTCGTAACTCGTAATTAATAAATGCTTACCAGATCTTCGCCCTGTCTTCGGGTTTGCGGTACATTTTATCGTCAGGTTTGATTTTAAAAGCAGTATAAAACTCAGGAACATTATAGACCACTCCATTTACACGGGCAATAGCAGGGGAATGAACGTCCACTTTCAGGAGCATCTGAAGGTATTCGGGGCGGAAATTGCTTCTCCATACCTGGGCGAATGACAGGAAAAAGCGCTGATCAGGAGTCAGTCCCTTGATTTTGACAGTGTCTTTGTCGACTATTTTTAATGCATTGTAAGAAACGGTAATGCCCCCCAGATCGGCAATGTTTTCGCCAAGAGTCACCTGGCCGTTTACATGCAATGAGTCAAGAATGGGAAACTTATCGAACTGATGAACGAGAACAGATGTTGCGTCTTTGAATTTCTTTGCATCTTCGGCTGTCCACCAGTCATTCAGATTGCCGGACTTATCGTATAAACGACCCTGATCATCAAAACCATGGGTCATTTCGTGGCCGATAATAGTTCCGATGGCGCCGTAATTCACAGCGTCGTCTGCATTGGTAAAGAAGAACGGAGGCTGCAGGATAGCTGCCGGAAATACGATTTCATTCTTGTTCGGGCTGTAATAAGCATTAATGGTTTGCGGCGTCATGTTCCATTCTGATTTATCGGCCGGCTTGCCGATCTTTGCAAGCATGTAGGCAATTTCAAAGCGTGTACTGGCTTCCATATTGGAATAATAACTGTTCCTGTTAATTTCGAGTTTGCTGAAATCTCTCCATTTATCCGGGTAGCCGATCTTTAATCCCATGACCTGGAGTTTCTCCAGGGCCTTGGTTTTTGTAACCGGTGTGATCCATGACAGATTTTCAATTCGCTGTGAAAGTGATAATTTCAGGTTGTTTACCAATTCAAGCATGCGTGTTTTGGCTTCGGGTGGGAAATTCTTTTCAACATAAGCCTTGCCGACAATCTCACCCAGCGATTCGCTTGTTGCATCTACAATCTTCTTCCAGCGTTTCTGCTGTTCTTTTTTCCCGGAAAGTGTCTTTCCGAAAAAATCAAAATTCTCATCAACAAATGCTTTGCTCAGGTTGTTAGCATTGGAAGAAATAAGATTCCAGGTGATGTAATCTTTCCATTCGTCTAAGGGTATCTCGTTCAGTAATTTATCAACAGCAGTAAAAAATCCGGGCTGACCGATATTGATATCAGAAGACTGATTCACACCGAGTTCCTTCAGATAAACCTGCCAGTCGAATGAAGGAGTCAGTTTTCTGACTGCATCAATTTTCATTTTATTATAATTGCTGATAGGATCCCTCAGGTCGGCCATCGATTTGGATGCGTCGGCCAGCCTGGTCTCCAGTTTCATAATATTACCGGCAATTTTTGTTGCATCAACCTCTGATTTTCCGATCAGTTTAAACATATTGGAAATATGTTTTTGGTATTTATTCCGTAACGTGGTTGACTGTGCATCCTGGTTGAGGTAATAATCCCTTTCAGGAAGACCAAGTCCACCCTGATAAGTGACGGCAATCATCATGCTGCTGTTCTTTTCATCCTCTGCAGCATAAAAATAGAAAATGGGGAAAGTGCCTGAATAATGCAGTTGAGCTAAAAGTGCCGGCAAATCCTTAATTGATTTAAGAGAAGATATCTTGTCCATTGCCGGTTTCAGAGGAGTTGAACCTGCTTTTTCAATGGCCAGGGTATCCATCCCGGTAGCAAAGAAATCACCGATTTTCTGAATATCACTTCCTTTTACTGCGTTCTTATTCTTTGCTGCGTTTTCCATCATTTCGTGCAGGGTCTTCTGGTTTTCTTCCTCGAGAATCTGAAAAGCCCCGTAACTGCTGTATTCGCCGGGAATGGCATTTTTTGACAGCCAACCGCCGTTGGCATAATGGTAAAAATCACTTCCCGGAGATACGGATTTATCAAAATTGGCCGGATCAATGGCATTGTTGTCTGACATTTTATCTGATTTTTGATTGGTACAGGCGTTGACTAAACATAAAAACATCACACCAAATAACCATGTTGAAATTTGTGATCTATTCATTATTAAGTATTTATGAAGAATTGATTAAATAACTGTCTGAAAAATTGAACGGCAAATGTAATTTAAGAAATAATATTTCGGCTATCTGATCTGTAAAATCATGATTAATAACAGGGAAATAGTTGTTAGTCGTAAGTTGTAAGTCATAAGTCACAAGTCACAGGTCATGGGCGTCATGAGCGTCATGAAGGTCATGAAGCCATAAGTCACAGGTCATGGGCGTCATGAGCGTCATGAAGGTCATGAAGGTCATGAAGTCACAAGTCAAGTGGTACAAATTGATTTGTCACTTCGTCACTCAGTCGCACTTCGTCACTCAGTCGCCCCATCGCTAAGTCGCTTAGTTCGCCTGTTCTCTTCGTCTCTCCGTCACTTCGCCACTCC
>JAPLDU010000051.1:23143-51782 GCA_026391255.1 Bacteroidia bacterium
GCCTGTTCTCCTCGTCACTCCGTCACTTCGTCACTCAGTCGCCCCATCGCTAAGTCGCTTCGTTCGCCTGTTCTCGACGTCTCTCAGTCTCTTCGTCACTCAGTCGCCCCATCGCTAAGTCGCTTAGTTCGCCTGTTCTCTTCGTCTCTCAGTCTCTTCGTCACTCAGTCTCTCAGTCATTTCATCACTCCATCACTCCATCACATTATGTTGAACATTATCTTTGACATCTGCGAAAACAACCGTAACTTGCGCCCCTTAAAGAATTTTACCATATGAAGCGAAAATTCGATCCCCTGCAAAATTACAAGAGGACCATGAAAGCGATTGGCTATGTTCCACGGAAACAAGCTACAGAAGCCGATTATAAGCGGATTGGGTTTATGTCAGGATTGGAGGTACACCAGCAACTGAAAACAAAAGAGAAACTGTTTTGCCGTTGTCCAGCTGGTATTTATCATCAGCACGATGATTACAACGCAGAGATCATCAGGCACATGAGGCCTACCCTGAGTGAACTGGGCGAGTACGACGGAACGGCTTTGATGGAATTCAAAACCCGTAAGGAAATCCAGTACCGGATCAATAATAAAACAGCATGTACTTATGAAGTGGATGATACGCCTCCGTTCAGGATCGACCCTGAAGCGCTGGAAATTGCCCTTGAAATATCCATTCTTTCCAAGCTGAATATTGTCGGTGAAGTACATATTACCCGCAAACAATATTTGGATGGCAGTATTCCCACCGGTTTTCAGCGGACTGCTATTTTGGGTGTGGATGGGGAAATACAACTGAAAAACAAACCCGTAAGGCTTTTGCAGCTTAGTATTGAAGAAGATTCTTGCCGCGAGATATCTGACATAGGACATGTGAGAATATATAAAACTGACCGGTTGGGAATGCCCTTGATTGAGACCGTTACTTATGCCGATATGTTCACTCCCGATGAACTTGCTGAAGCTGCCCAGTATATCCGCTTCCTGAACCGCAGTTCGGGGAAAGTCCGTACCGGTATCGGGTCAGGACGTGAGGATGTTAATGTCAGTTGCCGCGGCGGACAGCGGGTCGAAATTAAAGGTGTGGCCCATAATAAATGGATACCGGAACTTTCTCACAACGAAGCATTCAGGCAATGGGCACTGCTTCATATCAGGAAAATACTGAACGATAAGATCGGCGATGGCAAGACCTGGAAACCTGAACAAATTCAGCTCGATTATGATGTTTTTTCAATAACCTTCGAACCTCTCAAACTTGCCAGGGATAAGGGTTACAAACTGGTGGCCATCAACCTGCCCGGCTTCAGGGGCATACTTTCACATTTTACCCAGCCCGGAAAGACTTTTGCCGACGAACTGAGCGACCGACTCAAGGTGATTGCCTGCATCGAAAAGCCCAACATGATCCATACCGAACAATTCAAAAGCATTCTCACCCGGGCCGATCTGGACATTATTGCTCCGTTACTGCATGCACAGGAAGAAGATGCCCAGGTGGTTTTCTGGGGCCCGGCTGAAGATATCCCTACTGCTATCGAAACTATTGAAGAAAGATGCAGGATTGCATTTGTTGATGTTCCCCGGGAAACCAGGAAATCATTCATTAACGGGACCACTGTTTTTGAAAGGGTCTTACCCGGCCCTGACAGAATGTACCCTGACACTGACTCGGCACCTATCCCTCTCCGGGATGATTACATCAACAAACTGCGCAATAATCTGCCCATTGATGTTTCAGAACGCTTTCACCAACTGAAAAAATGGGAAGTACCGGAGGATACCTACCATTATATCCTGAAAAAGAACCTTGTTCCCTATATCGAGAAAATAACCGGTGAATTGGGCTTCAGCCCAAGGTTTGTCGGTACTTTCTTTGGACATACTCTCAAAAATATAGAAGGGAAAATGAAGCCACATCCTGATTTTTCTTATGATAAGATATACGGTTTGTTCAAATTCATACGCAAGAAGAAACTGGTGGAAGATATCAGCCGCATCATGCTTCCCATGGTCTACGAATACCCCAGCATGGAATTTGAATCAGTGCTTACCGTCCTGAAATTCAAAAAACGGAGTATGGATGATCTGCTTGCCCCAATTGAATTCCTTCACGAAAAATTCAAAGAGATCAAAATATCAGACGGCGACGAGGTTACCATAAACTGGTTGATGGGACAGGTACATAAACAGGCCGCCGGGAATGTTTCTTTAGCCGAATTGAGGCAGAACATTGAAAAAATCATTAAATAATTACGAATTACGGATTACGAATTACGAGTTACGAATCGAATACCATTCACCTGAAAAAAATTAATCTGTTAATAAAATAGTTACGAATTACGAGTTACGAATTAAAATCATCGATAATCAATATAATGTTTGCTGAGGAATTTAAAAAAAGGACAAAAGATTTCGCCATAAATATTATTAAGCTTTGCCGAAAATTGCCTGAAAAGCATGAATTCAGAATTATTACCGGTCAGATAACAAGAAGTGCTTGTTCTATTGGAGCCAATTACCGTTCGGCCTGCCGTGCAAAGTCAGGTCCGGATTTTATAAATAAACTGAAAATTGTTGAAGAAGAAACCGATGAAACCATTTTCTTTCTTGAAATATTAAAAGAAATATTGCCTGAAAAATTAATTGAAACTGATATTCTGATTAAGGAAGGCAATGAAATATTATCAATAATTATCGCCTCGATTATTACCACCAGAAATAAACAAAATCATAAGTAAATAACTCGTAACTCATAACCAGTAATTAGTAACTCGTAATTAGTAACTCATAACCAGTAATTCGTAACTCGTAATTTGTAACTTGTAACTCGTAATTTGTAACTCATAACCAGTAATTCGAAACTCGTAACTCGTAATTCGTAATTTAAAAACATGGAAGATTTTTTTCAGGGATATAAGGGCCGTTCGCTGGAAACGCTCAAGAAATATAATGTCAGAGTCTGGGGACAGGCGGAAATAAATACCACCCGCGGACAGTTCAGGGGTACTGTATTGCCACGTTCCGAGAATGACGATGACACACACATTGTACTAAAGATCATTACCGGCTATAATATCGGAATCGATATTTTCACAGTGATCACTATGAAAGAAGTGGGCTACCAGAAGGCCAATTATAAGATACCCGAGAAAGAATTTCCTTATCATGAAGGACTTCCGAAGGTGAAACTAATCGGGACCGGAGGAACCATAGCTTCACGGCTTGACTACAGGACAGGGGCAGTGATACCCGCGTTTTCGCCAGGGGAATTATATGGTGCTGTACCTGAACTTGCTGATATATGTAACCTGACTACCGAAAAGATATTCGCTGTTTTTAGCGAGAACATGGGCCCTGAAAATTATAAAGTACTGGCAGTGAAGATAGGGAAGGAGATTGAGAACGGAATTGACGGCATTGTCATAGGTCATGGTACCGATACCTTGCACCACACTTCGGCGGCATTGACATTTATGATCCAGAATTCACCGGTACCGATCGTACTGGTTGGTTCACAGCGTTCTTCTGACCGTCCTTCGTCTGATGCGGCGCTGAACCTGATCCATGCCACCTATGCCGCCGGCCACGGCGATATAGCAGAAGTCATGATCTGCATGTTCGGGCCTACTTCCGACGAATATGGATTCCTTCACCGCGGAACAAGGGTGAGGAAGATGCACTCGTCCTACCGCTCCACATTCCGTACCATTGGCGATACTCCTCTGGCCACCGTAACACGTAAGGGAGTCGTACCGATCAAACAGGAATACAATCACCGGCGTAAAGACAGGAAGGTGGATATTTTCCCATATTTTGAAGAGAAAGTTTCAATTGTTTACTATTATCCCAATATGCAGCCTGATATCATTGATTCGCTGGTGGATAATGGTTATAAAGGGATCGTTATTGCGGGCACAGGGCTTGGACATGTCAACAAACCTCTGTATCCGGCCATTGAAAGGGCATACAAGAAAGGTGTTCATATATTTATGACGGTTCAGACCTTGTGGGGATATGTACATATGTTCGTTTATGATACCGGCCGTGACTTGATGGCCAAAGGCATCATTCCTGCCGAGAACATGCTTCCCGAGGTCGCCTATATAAAGTTAGGATGGGTGCTTGGCCAGACTGATGACCCTGAAGAAGTCAGACGACTCATGCTTACTCCCGTGAACGATGAGACTACGCCCCGTGAACCTTATAACGGTTACCTTATATACCAGGGCGGTGTGAAGGAAGTGGATGATTTTGTCCGCAGGGTTCATAAATAATTATTACCTTACTGATTAACTTATTAAATTTTAACGCAAAAGAAGCAAGAGGCGCTAAATAAATTAATATAAATAGTTAATATTCAATGTAATATGTATTATTAAAATAAGAAAGTGTTTTGAATTTTGATAAAGCTAATTTCATGAATCATTTTTCTGCCACAAAGGCTCTAACTCACAAAGGTTCACAAAGATAATATTTCAGTAAATGAGCACTTTGTGTTCCTTGGTGTCTTAGTGACTTGGTGGCAAAATATTTAAAATTAAAAATTCAAAACAGTTTCTAAATATAATAATAAATCTTTTGCGTCTCTACCGTCTTTTGCGTTTGTATTAATGCATTAATCAAAAGATCATAAATTCAGTCAACTACAGATATGTTCAGTGAATATACAGACAAGCTGGAGCAAAGGCTGAAAAACCCATTGCCGGGAAGCGGTTCCCAGTTTAAAATGGCGCCGTCCGCCAGGATTAAAATGCCCGATCTGAAAAGCCCTTTCAAAGCCAGGGAAAGTGCGGTGTTAATTCTTATATTTCCTGTCCATGAAATGCCACACATTGTTTTTATTGAACGTGCCAGTTACGATGGTAAGCACAGCGGTGAAATAAGCCTGCCGGGAGGAAAAGCCGAACCCGGCGACATTAATATAGATGCCACTGCCCTAAGGGAATCGGAAGAAGAAGTCGGCGTTATTCAGGCTGATATTAAGATTATCGGACGACTGACCGAGCTTTATATTCCATTCAGCCACTTCTGTGTACAACCAATTGTTGGTATTATTGATTATGAACCTGTTTTCATTCCCAATAAGTTGGAAGTAAAAAGTATTATTATTGCGGGGATAGCTGAATTGCTTGATCCTGCCAACAGGCAAACTGAAGACATCAAAATTGCAGACAATAATATCAATGCTCCTTTTTACAGCGTGAAAGGACATCACATCTGGGGTGCTACCAGTATGATCATGAGTGAGTTTTTGGAAATTGTAGGGAATATCTGACAGCTCACCAGTTGAAAAGAACAGGTTGCTTTTTAAAAAATTACCTGACATCAAAGTTTAAAAAAATTACTTTTGCAACTTCAGCGACTCCGGAAATTCTTATTATTAAACAGGACTAAGATTCCGGATATCCAGCCTGCAACGATTTTAAATGATGATTGTTTATTTCTTATTGATTGTCTCTCTATTCGTAACTTTTACAGGAGTTCTGCTGGCCTCCTTTCTTCCTGTAAGGTTGAAAGCTGCTATCGGCCTGCTGACCGTCCTGGTTAATGCCATCATCAGCTCGCTTCCCGCTGTCAGGGCAATTGGAGGCAATTCTACTGCAATGGTTATGTCAGGCTCGTTTATTTTTGGAGACATTCCATTGCGCATTGATGCACTATCAGGTTGGTTTATACTCATCATTAATTTTACTTCAATTACAGGAGCCTGGTATGGCACCGGTTATCTTAAAGCATACAGCGAGCGGCGTTCAAGGCTGTCAATGCACTGGATATCTTATATCCTTGTTCATTTTTCGATGACGGCAGTCTGCGTGATACAAAACGGGCTTGCTTTCCTCGTCGCCTGGGAGATTATGACATTCAGTTCATTCCTGCTTGTGATTTTCGAACATCATCAGAAAGAAACACTGCGTGCGGGTATCAATTTTCTGATTCAGTCACACATTGGTGTTCTTTTGCTATCCCTTGGCTTTATTTACACTTCTACCCGTACAGGTTCATTTTCATTCGATAGTATCCGTCAGTTGACAGAAGGAATGCTGCCAACAGCAAGCCTGGGCTTATACCTGTGTTTTTTTGCCGGATTTGCCTTCAAAGCCGGTTTTGTGCCCTTTCATTCCTGGCTGCCCTATGCGCATCCTGCAGCACCTGCCCATATTTCCGGGCTTATGTCAGGTGTGATTATCAAAACTGGTATTTACGGAATACTCAGGATGATCCTCCTCATTAAAACAGATTATACATCATTGGGTTATATAATTCTCTCTGTTTCAGTACTGACAGGTATTTACGGGGTAATGCTGGCCATTGTTCAGCATAATATCAAAAAAATGCTGGCTTACCATAGTATCGAAAATATTGGAATAATTGGAATCGGCATAGGTCTTGGACTGTTAGGTATTGGAATAAACAGCCGTGTGCTGGTCATTTGCGGATTTGCAGGTGCCCTGATGCATGTGCTGAATCACTCGCTCTTCAAATCCATGTTGTTTTATTCAGTTGGCAGTGTTTACCAGGCCACTCATAATTTAAACATAGAAAAATCGGGTGGTCTCATAAAAAAAATGCCTCATACTGCCATGCTTTTTTTGGTTGCTGCACTGGCAATTTGCGGATTTCCGCCATTCAACGGATTTATTTCAGAGATCTTTATTTATTTAGGAATGTTTAGGGGATTGAGCACCAGCAATTCCGGATTGGCGGTCCCCATGATAGTCTCTATTTTCGGATTTACTTTTATCGGAGGATTGTCGATGATGTGTTTTTCCAAGGCTTTCGGTATAGTATTTCTTGGAAAACCCCGGCAATCTTATGCTCATGAACCGGTTGAGGCAGCAAATTCAATGCTGGCGCCTAAATATCTGGTAATGATTATGATTGTGGTAATTGGACTGTTGCCTGTTCTTGTCATCCCGCTTCTTTCTGAATCAGTTATGCTGTTTATACGTGCTGGATTTTCTCTGTCCGGACAGGTATTTCAGGGAAACCAGGCGCTTAGTTCCGTTTTACCGGTTCATTTACTTACAATGATAGGAATATGTTCGGCAGGATTTATCCTTCTGGTCACATTGGTTTTCCTGGTACGAAGAACAATAACCAGGAACAACCCTGTGAGCATTGGCCCCACCTGGGGATGTGGTTATACGGGGAACAGCGAAAAAATGCAGTACACAGCCAGTTCATTTGTCAGATCGTACCGCAAGCTGGCCGAACCAATGTTCAGCATCCACCAGACAAAAAGCCCTGTTGAAGGATTGTTTCCGGAAAAAGTACAGCACGAAACGCATGTATCTGATAAAATGGAGGAAAAATTTATTAGCCTACCCCTTGAAAAAATAAGATCAGTCTTTGACAGGTTCAGCTTTTTACAAAACGGGAATACCCAGACTTATGTGCTTTATGGGGTTCTGTTCATTACGTTTATTATGCTCATTCCGTTTATAATTGATATTTTCAGATATATAATGTCTTTTTAGATAAGCTCCATATGATTGCTTTTGTTTTGATATTCCTGGTGAGCCTGTTTTTTACAGGGTTCATAAACCGGACAAAGAGCATCGTTTCGGGCCGCAAAGGACCAGGAATCCTGCAGCCGGTAAGGGATATTCTTCGCCTGATGAAAAAGGGATCGGTTTACAGTGAAACAAGCAGTGTCATTTTCCGGATTGCACCGCTCATTTATTTTTCATCCATTGTGATGGCCGTTCTGGTTGTCCCGTTCGGATCAGACAGCGGGCTGATTTCCTTTGATGGCGATTTTGTGTTTTTTGCCTATATTCTTGCACTTGGAAAATTCTTTATGATCATTGCAGCGCTTGATACAGGCAGTAGTTTTGAAGGAATGGGGGCCAGCCGTGAAGCGCTTTTCTCCATGCTTGCCGAACCTGTGTTCTTTGTCCTAATCGGCTCATTCTCACTTCTTACCGGCTGTACTTCTTTCCACAACATCTTTATCTCGCTTAATTTCAGTTCATATATCTCTTATGCCACCGGCGCTATGGCAACTTTCGTTCTTATCATGCTTGCAATGACCGAAAACAGCCGCCTGCCGGTGGACGATCCCAAAACACACCTCGAACTGACTATGATACATGAAGTGATGATTCTCGATAACAGTGGCTTCGATCTTGGTCTGATATTATATTCCACCGGACTGAAGTTCGCTATGTATGGCGCCCTCATTTCAAATTTCTTTATTGATTCATTTCCATTCTATATTTCAATCCCTGTATTTTTAGCTGTACAGTTCAGCTTTGCCGTTGTAGCCGGCCTTATCGAATCATTCATGGCCAGGTTCAGGATGAGTCACAATGCTCAGTTTATATTTGCACTTGCTTCTGTTTCACTGATGATTTTTATTGGAGTATTACTGATGACCGGGAAACTGATTTAAATGAAAAATTAAATGACCGAAGTACTGCTAATCACATTTTCAATCACATTACTTTATATCGGTATTGTAAACCGCCTGCTGACTTTTACACGCATTCTTGCATTCCAGGGTATCCTGCTTTTCGGCATTTCATTTATTGAATTAAGGGAAATCAATACGGTAAACCTGGTTTTTATCCTGCTTGAGACCATCATATTCAAAACAGTGGCGGTCCCCTTATTCCTGAATTACATCATCCGGCGCAATAAAATCACACGGGAATCGGATCCTTTCCTGCCTCATTTTGTGTCGATCATGATCATTACCTGCATCATTCTGGCTTCATTCCTGATATTCAGCCACCTGGCAGATGACACCAATTTCCGGAAAATATTCTTCATTGTTGCACTTGCTACTTTATTTACCGGACTTTATATTATTCTCACCCGGAAAAAGATCATTACTCATGTGATGGGATATATGATCTTTGAAAACGGTGTATTTATTCTGTCAGTTGCTATAGTGAGCAAAATGCCAATGTTGGTCAATGCCGGCATACTGCTTGATATTTTCGCAAGCAGGATTGGAAATACTTTTGAAGAGATGAGTGTGGAGAACCTACAGAATTTAAAGGACTGAGATTTATGCTCGGACTGTATTTCATAATTTCAGTTATTCTTGCGATCCTGTCGTTCCTTAACAGGAACAAGGCATTGCAGATGATATTGTTATCATTATTCCTTGTTGTCCAGGCCGGGATCACTGCTTATGGCTATACTCATTTGCATAGCGAGGCTCTTGGATATTTTACCTATGATGCAACAGGGATCATTTTCCTGTCGGTGTTGTCGCTTTTAAGCCTCAGCACTGTTTATCACAGTTACATGTACCTTAAGCATACCCTGGCGGATAACAGGAAGCAGAGTATTTATTATGCTGCCCTCATCGGGTTGATCGCTTCGATGAGCGGAGCATACCTGGCCAGCCATCTCGGAGTGATGTGGATTTGCATTGAAACTACCACCTTATGTGTGTCGGTTCTGATTTACCACGAACGTACCCACCTGGCCCTCGAAGCTGCCTGGAAATATGTTTTTATTTGTTCAATCGGCATAGCACTGGCATTTGTCGGGATTATCTTCCTGAGTGCAGCTATTCGCGAAAACGGCTCGGTGAACCTTTCCTTTGCCTCAATTCCCAAGCACCTGGTAAAGGTGAATGTATTGTGGCTCAAGCTGGCATTCCTTTTTATGCTGGTGGGGTTCAGTACAAAAATGGGACTTTTCCCCATGCACCCGATTTGTGTCGATGCACATACGGTAGCCCCGCCGCCTATCAGCGCTTTTATTTCCACAACACTCATGAATGTGGGTTTTGTGGCAATTTTCCGTACTTATTCGCTGCTTGCTGCAACACCTGTTCACCCGTGGATGAACCAGATACTGCTTTGGTGTGGCCTGCTTTCGGTATTTGTCTCGGCTATTTACCTGCTCAAAGTTCAGCATCTTAAACGGATGAGCGCCTATTCAAGCCTCGAGCACATGGGCCTTTCAGCCATTGGCCTGGCATGCGGCGGACTGGGATATTTTGCTGCCATTTTTCACCTGGTGTTACATTCATTTACCAAAGCAAGTATTTTTTATCAGGTTGACCAGATACACCGGACTTATAACAGTTACCTGGTAAGTGAAACAGGGAACTATTTCCAGCGTAATCTGCCGGGCGCCATTGTGATACTATTCGCTTTCACCGGTATTACTGCCATTCCGCCATCAGGATTGTTTATTACCGAATTCTGGCTCATGAAGTCGATGTATTCATCAGCGCATCTTTTTATGCTGATCCTTACTGTGATTTTTCTCAGTTTTGCCATGTATGGTCTTGGGAAGAATATTTTTTCACTCCTGTTCAGCAGGCCGGAAAAGGTGGTTCCTGCCACCGGTCTGAAGATACCGTTTATTGAGTCTGTTCCACAGTATTTTTTGCTGGCGCTTGTCATTTATTTAGGCATTAACCCGCCGGTTCAATTTACAAACCTGATCAGCGAAGCTGTTAAATTTTTACCGTGATGAATGCAATCAGCTTGAATAATAACGAAAGAATTGTGTTCAGTTCAATTCCGGTGCTGAGCTATGATCAATTCATGGAACAGAATTTAGTTTTGCTGGAAAATGATTCCTGTCATTGTATCAGTTATTTTGGTTTTCATTTCGATGGGAAGATACGCCTGGTCTGCTGTATTGCCGATGATACGCAGAATAGCATACTGGTTTCATCGGCTGTGACCCTGAAAGACGAATGCCTGCCTTCGTTTACGGCTCACCAACAGGCTTTTCATGCATTTGAACGCGAGATCAGTGAAAACATGGGTATCGGCTACACCGACCATCCATGGCTTAAACCGGTTCGATATCCTGCAAACAGGGCAGACCGGAAACTTGTAATCGGCAATTATCCTTTTTATTCTATTGACAGCGACGAGCTTCATGAAGTGGGAGTTGGTCCCGTTCATGCCGGGGTCATTGAACCGGGCCATTTCCGGTTTATCTGCAATGGTGAGCAGATACTGCACCTTGAGATACAACTGGGTTACCAACACAGGGGCATTGAGTCCCTTTTCCTTGAAAAGAAAAACCTTCTGCAAAAAGTTATCCTGGCAGAAAGTATTGCTGGAGATACGGTGGCAGGTCACACCACTGCTTTCGTGAACTTATGGGAAAGTCTTTGCAATTACAAAGCGGGAAAGGATCTGCAGTCTGACCGGACCATTGCTCTTGAGATTGAAAGGATTGCCGTCCATACCGGCGACCTGGCGGCTTTGAGTAACGATATTGCGTATCAGCCGGGAAGTGCAGTCTTCGGACGGTTAAGAACACCTCTTATTAATCATTTCCAGTTGTGGTGCGGTAACCGGCTTGCAAAAGGGCTTATACGCCCGGCAGGTACACATTTCCCGTATACCGGCCAGTTAGCCGACCAGTTTCTCAGGATGTTGGAATCCTGGGAGCCTGATTTTAACGAGATGTGGAATGTGTTTCATAAATTACCGGGTGTGATGGGCAGACTTGAGAAAACGGGAATATTAAGCAATGAACAGGTCAGGCAGATTGGCGCTGTAGGGATAACTGCCCGTTCATGTAATCTCGGCCGCGATATCCGTTCGTCCCATCCCCACGATTATTATTCGCAGATAAATCATCAATCGGTAATGAAACGGCATGGAGATGTTTATTCACGTGCGCAGATCAGAAGGGAAGAAATCAGACAGTCGCTGGGATACCTCAGGCAACTCGTCAATGATCTCCCGGTGAGAGAACCATACAAGCTACTGCAATTGCAACCCGAACCCGGTTCTTTTGCTATTTCGCTTGTAGAAAGCTGGAGAGGTGAGATTTGCCATTGTGCGGTTACAGATAAGAACGGGGAACTTATGATTTACAAGGTGAAGGACCCCTCGTTTCATAACTGGATGGCACTGGCACTGGCCGTCAGGAATAACGAGATATCCGATTTCCCGGTCTGTAACAAGAGTTTCAATTTATCATACTGCGGCCACGATCTTTAAAAATTATTCATGTTCGATCATTTAAAAATAATCATTCACCAGGGAAAACAGTACATTCCTGACGTGACTACTGCTGTTGTTCCGGGGATCTTCAGAGGAAGGCCTGTAATCAGTTCTGAAATTTCCGACTGGAAGGCCCTTGCTGAAATCTGTCCGACAGGCGCCATAACATCAGCGCCCGTTAGTATTGATCTTGGGAGATGCTTATTTTGCGGGGAGTGTGCATTTTTATTTCCGGATAGAATCAGGTTCACCACCGATTATAAACTGGCCTGCAATGTCAGGGAAGACCTGATCATACTATCAGGAGAAGATAAGCCTGTTGAACTCCGGCCGGAGTTTATAAGAAAGGAAATATCGGGTTTGTATGGAAGGTCTCTTAAACTCCGTCAGGTTTCTGCAGGAGGCGATAATAGTTGTGAACTTGAGTTAAATGCTTGCGGGAATGTAAATTTCGATATGGGACGTTTTGGTATTGAATTCGTTGCATCGCCCCGACATGCCGATGGCATTGTTATTACTGGCCCCGTCACTGAAAATATGGCCGGACCATTGCAAATCTGCTATGATGCTGTACCGGAACCCAGGCTCATCATCCTTGCCGGTACAGATGCCATCAGCGGGGGGATTTTTGACGGAGCTCCCGCTTTGAACCGTAGTTTTTTGAGCAAATATCAAATTGATCTTTATGTTCCCGGCAATCCGGTTCATCCTTTGACTTTTATTAACGGAGTGCTCGAACTAATCAAGAAAAGAAAGAAAAATGACTGATATTCAGTCCTTCACGGTTTCCAGGTAATGCTTGTATCTTTCAAGCACTTCTTTAACAAATTCAAGTGCATGATTGGCATTATAATAACCGAATTTCACCACAGAGTCATTATAAAATTCAGGTTTGGATATATTTTTAAGGTACTCCGCTACATCTGTCCATGAAGAAGGATTTTTACCATATTCTTTCGCCAGCTTACGGGCATCTTCAACATGCCCCGGTACTGCATTATATGCAACTAGTACAAATTTCACTCTTTCATCTTTGTTTTTCACATCGGCGTAACCGTTATCCAGTTTTTTAAGGTATCTTACGCCTGCGCAGACTTTAGGTTAGGGCTATCTAATAATAAGAAATTTAAAATTTCTGGTTTTTATCTTACAGAAATACACACCCGGAGATAGTAATCTTGTATCAACCTTGTTTCCTTTATTCTTCATTAAACACTGACCTGTAACGGATATAATACTATATTCTGGTTCATTAATTCCTTTGATGTACAGATCATTATCCGCAGGATTTGGAAATACCGAGATATTTAATTTCTCAATATCATCATTATTATTGCCATTCATGAAATAAACCATCTGATTAATTGCTTTCGAATGAATGCTGTAAATAAATGAATCAGGATACCATACTCCTTCTGGGGATATCTGAAAGAAATAATCGGAATCGGTAATCAAAGTATCATGATTAACGATTACCGGAACTGAATCTATCATGAAATATTGACCTCCATAATAATAATTATACTGGTATACTATGTCATTTTCATAGTTTCTATAAACGGGATAAAAATTATCGGGAGCAAAAAGGAGTGATAAGGGATAGACTGATGGATTAATCAGATGTTGAGCATATGTGGCAGGTGCATAGAATATTTTTCCAGTTGTTTCAAACTGGTGAGAGGAATAATACCACCTTGGTCCAATTGAATCCCAGGTAAAATTTTCAGGCCAGTATAAATCTGCAATGGTATTTGTGTTATTAACCATTTGAGCAGCTATGCAGGTATCATGGTAAAATAATCCAATCCAGTCCCCGTTTTTCGATTTCTGGTTACCAAAATACCCTTCATAAGCTCCGTTCATATCCATATTAATCGCGGTAATGTATTTTATCTTAGCCAAATTTTCTCCGTGATGGGATACGTCAAATGGTATGACTGTCCAGGGACAAGGAGTAATTATGGTATCTTTAATAACCTTGTTCTTATATATCTGATTTATAGATAAATCATTATACTTTATTTTCCAGTTGCTTGGAGGTTTAAAGCTATTCATTTGAGAATTGAAATATAAATATGCCGCAAATTGTGGTTGTACAAAAGTAGGTGGAGATGATGGAGTGTACCAAGTTACATTTGTACCTGCTTTAATATATCCACCACCTCCACTTGGGCCAGGATCAGTCGCACCTGCTCTTATATTTGGATGCCATATATAGTAATTTTGATTATACGTAAATGAAAATGCAGGTTCAAAGCCCCAAATCCAACAATCAAATTTTGTAATACCTGTTGATGGACTGATATTATATGCAAGTGTCGGATCAAATGTCGAAGGAGCAGGAAGATAATTTGGAGGAGGACTGAAATTTTGAACAGTAATTGTATAATCAGAGCTGCCTAAAATACTTGTCCATTTTTCAGGGTAGCCCCAGAAAGATGTCCAATTATCTCCTTGGGATAAATCATCGTAATAATATTGAGGTCGTTTGTAAAAATATTTTGTAAACAATAACAGGTTATTGTTTTCATTATACCTTATAATTCCATCTCTTATACCTTGTTGTAAACCGCCTGTTTCTATATACCATACCAGTGGATGAATTCCTTCGGTATGCCATGTGTAGGTACCCGCAACAGTCGCAGAAACTTTATTATTGTTTCTGTAGTGCCTAAATCGTATTGAAGATAAATTTTGAAAAGATACATTGGGTTGTGCCTTATTGAAATTCAAACCTGAATTGTAACTGATATATACCGTATCTGTAGAAATAACGCCAATCGTGTCAATATTATAGGCATCAATATCAATAAGAGAATCTTTTACAAAATTAAAGTTGTGTACAAAATTAAGACTGACATTATTCGCTGTAACTGACCATGAATGGGATGCATCATTATTAGTAACATTATACAAATCATCTTTACATAATACCCATAAAATGCTGTCTTTAACACAAATCTTTTGAATTGGTGGTAAGGACACTCCTGGAATTGAGACAACAATTCCTGTTAAATGTTGATGACTCCAATCTGTTCCCGGATAATGTGCATGAAATAAATAGCCTATATGATTAATATTATCATTAGCAGCAATTAAACTGGCGCCACAAAATAATTTCATGTCGACAACTTCCAATGCATGTCCAAGACTATGCTCGGTCCAGCCAATAATGCTATCTATATCTTCACATTGACTCCATGTATTCCACGAGTCTAAAGTATAATATGTTTTATGACTCCATAATGAATCATAACTGCCATGGTATATATTACTAATAAACGCCCAGCACGCAGGTTCATAAACGTCTGAGGCTTTTACTTCCACAAAATTACCTCCTAAGTCTATATGAATAGAATCATAGGGCGGAGTAATGAAATTAGTACCAAAACAAAATGCCGCATAATTTAATCCTCCAACAAAAAATATAGTATCACCAAAATATGATGCAGTTAATGGTGCAGAACTTGGATATGTTGGAATTGAAGATGGAAATGTCAACCAATCATGTTGAGGGAATTGTTGTGCATGAACGAAACTACATAATAAGATTAATATACAGATGAAAATTGTTTTTGTTTTCATGATATTAATAAATTAAATTCCGAAAGTTCTTATTTATACACAAAGGTAAGTAATTTTAAATATATTCCAAATATTTTTTCAGTTTTTTTACTTCACACATGTACTACCAGAGCGCGCCATTCGACAGGTTTTAATATACATGTCAAATCGGTTTAAGGAATTAAAGCATTATCTTTAAAAAATGTATCACCTGATTAAATTAGGTGCCTTTATTTGCAGGCAGGCTTATGAAATTATAAACTCATATTCAGTCCTTCACGGTCTCCTGGTAATGCTTGTATCTTTCGAGCACTTCTTTAACAAATTCAAGTGCATGATTGGCATTATAATATCCGAATTTCACAACAGGATCATTATAAAATTCAGGTTTGGATATATTTTTCAGGTACTCCGCTACATCTGCCCATGAAGAAGGATTTTTTCCATATTCTTTCGCCAGCTTGCGTGCATCCTCAATATGCCCCGGACCGGCATTATAAGCAGCCAGCACGTACTTAGTCTTCTCACTGATGTCCTTAACATCCGAATAACCGTCAACCAGTTTTTTCAGGTAGTTAACACCAGCCCTGATGTTATCTTCAGGTGTGGAAGATTTAGATAATCCCATTTTTTTTGCAGTTCCCGGCATGAGTTGCATCAGGCCATATGCACCGTCATCTCCCCTGGCCCTCGGTATGAAATGAGATTCCTGGTAAATTAATGAAGCCAGAAGCCTCCAGTCCCATTTTAATTTATCGCTTTCCCTGCGTATTACATTATCAAAAATGGAAATTTTACCTTCGTGTTTTGAATGAAATTCTTTCTGGGCCTGAAAAGTATACTTGTTGTATTTAAAGTATTTATTGTAAGCATAGTGAAAACTCTCGGTATTCTTGTACTCCCTGAGCCATTTGTTGATTATGGTAAGTAGTCCGGTATTGTCTTTTTTTACTGCCCAGGCCAGATTCTGTGAAAAGCTCACTGGAGTGAGGATATCAATATTTGGATTAAATATCCGGTTCACCTCTGCAGTGTTTTCATCACTCACAGTATAGTCAATTTCACCGGATGCCACAAGGTTGATCAGTTGCTCGGTATCGTATGAGGGAAGTTCCACCACATTTATTGTACCGCCTATTTCGTCTGAGAGAGTTCGTAATCGCCGGGCATACACCGATTTCTTTTCCACGTAAACGGTTTTACCTGCCAGGTTAACCTGGTTCCTGATAAGTGAGCTTTCAATTTCTGGTTCTGACATTTCTGTCCAGTTGTCCGGTTTACGCTGCACAAGTATCTGGCGTGTCTGGCTGAATGGTTCGGTAAAACTAACTTCGGTACTACGTTCCTTTGTTACTGTGAGGTTAATGGCCAGTATGTCACATTTTGCTGTTTCCAGCTTACCGAATGCATCTCCGAGATCGTTTACCACTTTAATATCGAGTTTGACGCCCAGGTATGAAGCAAATGATTGCAACATTTCATACTGAAAACCCATGGGTTCTCCTTTAAAAATGAAGTAATTGGTTGAATTGTAATTTGTTATAGCTGTGATGATGCCTCTCGATTTAATATCTTTAAGCGAATATGTATAAAAATCTGAATCAGTGGGTTTTGGGATATGATGGTAATTGCTGTCATGTGGTAAAATAAATGGTATGAAAAGCAACAGTATTAAAAGGAAATATGATTTGTGCTTTAGTGTAAACTGCAATGTCCGCATGTGATTTGCCAGCCAGGTTACAAACCGGGAATATGTATTATGCCACCAGTTCACTAAGTAATGAATGTATTTAGACTATAGAACGTAGTCATAAGTCATAAGTAATAAGTCATAAGTCGTAATAACTTATCACTCATCACTCATAACTCATCACTCATAAAAACCTGCAACCTATGAATTTGTTCAATCAGTTGTAAAACAACCAAGAAACACCAAATTTAAAACTTAGTTTATCAATCGGATAATGTATGAGCGAATATTCTTCGTTGACCCCCATAAATGAATTGGCGTGTTCCAGTTTCAGGAATATCCTGACACATCGGATTTTCATATTCAGGAATACATCAACGACGGGATAATCCCCCGTTTTTTTTGTGTTTTGCAGGCAAAATACGCCGGTAGCAGGAACATACGAATATCCCATAAAAGCAGAATTATAATAAACATCAAAACCAAGCTGGGTAAGCAATGCTTTACTAAAAAAGAAGTTTTCGTAATAGATTGAGTTATACAGGACAATCGCCGGAAATCTTATCTGGCCGGTTGAAGCCGACTGGTAACCCGTTCTCAGGTTATCGTGAAAATGCCCGACCGTAATTGCTTTGTTAAGAAGCGCTGAAAAAACCAGGTTATTGTCGGTACTTTGTACAGGAAATCCCGTGGTATCGAAATAGATCATATGACGGACAGAAGCTGCCTGAAGAAGGATACTGAAATGCCAGGCAGGCAGGGAGAATTCAACATTCAGTGCATTGGTTAACTGGCGGACAAATTGACTGTTGGGCCAGTTAAAGTTATTGGAAAAATAATGCTGCAGGTATCCGGAGGGTGTCTGATTCTTCAGGTCATAGCTGATTGTCAGCAGCGTGGAATCGTTGGCTGAAGGGGCTTTTACCAATGCCGCCCTGAAAAGAAAATCGTTTTTCTTATATCCTTTGAAATAATAATCACCGCCTGCCCGGCACTGTAATGAAGGCGAGAAAATCACGGTTGCCGAAGCCCCTGCAATATAATTGTAAAGCAACACATCCACCGGGCTCAGCGTGTATTTGTAATTGTAAATTTTCTCGTAAATATTACTCAGTTTCAATGCTGGCACAAAGCCAAGCCCTGCAATGGTCAGAGGCCTTGCCTGCCATTTTAATGTGTTTTCATAGGTTTGAAGGCATACTGAGTCGGCAGTGGCCACGGTATCATAGTTAAGATTACGGTAATAACCGGAGAGAGGATTCTCATAAAAGGATTTGGTATAGCGCTGCAGCCTGATGATATAGTTCAGCTCGCTTGCGGGAATAAAAGTTTCTTTTTTGGTTGAATCGGCCACATAGCTGCCAAGGTTCAGTTTCTGGGAAACCAGCAGGCTGTGCACCCTGAGAGATGATTTTGCATTCTGAAGGTTGACCGGGATGTACAATGTGCTTTGGTAATCTCCTGATTCATAGACGGAATCATTCTGTATGCCACCGCTTTCCATTGATTTGAGTACGTTATAATTGAACGTGGTATGTACAGAGTAACGGGTTCTGTCATATCCTATCCACAGTCCGAGATCATTGTCCTTGGTTTCCTGCCTGCTATATTCGCCGATCGAATGAATGAACCGGTATCTCAGTCCGGCATTGAAATATTTGTTGATGTTCTGTGTGTGCAGTACTTCAATCATTTGTTCTTTTTCCGATTTGATACCTCCATTCTCATAAAAGACCGTAGTGTAAGGTTTGCGTGTGTTGTACCAGGTATTATTTTCGGGTGTGAACAGGTAAGAGGCAAAAGCATCCTGGAAATAAAAGTTCGACTTTGGCCTTTGAAAGTATATATCCGGCAGGGCGGCATGCCCCATGTTACCTATGCCGGACGAATTATAGACCTGTACGGTAACCGGGTTGAAAACCTGGAAATGCAAAAGTGAGGTATCAAGAAGTACCGGTTTCATGGTAGTGAAATCATCCACCAGTTGCCAGCAGATGATCTTATTGGGAAGTGTATCCTTCTTTTCCTGGGAAAACCCCTTCTGTGCAACGAATAAAAGAATTATTAATATAAGACCCTTAGGGTTCATAGCGAAAATTTTGGTAAAAATAGAAAAAAGAGGCTGACTGCAAAGAAGGTGAATTTTCAGCTCGATTAATATGATTCCATAATCGCCATGACCAGCTTCAGTTTTTCTTCCATGGGAAGGTCGTAGTCAATCCAGTGTATTTTCAATCCGTTGAGTTCCATCCTGCGGAACCAGGTCATTTGTCGTTTGGCGAACTGCCGGATGGCTGTTTCGAGTTGTGTGAACATCTCTTCATAGTCCAGCTGGCCTGTGATATACTGAGTGATATATTTATATTCCAGCCCGTAATAGATCAGTTGTTCCGGCGACAAAACGGTATCGAGCAGTTTTTTCACTTCTTCTACCAGGCCCTCGTCCAGCCTGGCTTTCAGCCTTTCGCTGATCCTCTGGCGGCGGGCATCCCTTTCAATCTGTGTTCCGAATACAATACTCCTGATTTCCGGGATCGTTGGTTCAGTATCTGGAAATTCCAGGGTTTTTGAGGCAATTTCGATGGCGCGTATCAATCGCCTGCGGTTGCTGGTATCTGTGGTATTGTGAAGTTTTTTCATGGAGGCAAGCATATCCGTGAGTTCCTGGGTTGACTTCTGTTCCAGTTCCGCTCTGAGCGCATCATCGGGAGGCGCTTCCGTGAGCCGGTAAGCTTTCAGAACAGCTTCGATATAAAGACCTGAACCACCACATAATATCGGAATTTTACCTCTTCCGGTGATATCATTGAAGGCTTTGGTAAAATCATACTGAAAATGAAATACATTATAATGGCTGCCGGGTTCTGAAATATCGACCAGGTGAACAGGGACAAAGGAATTTCCCACCCGGTAATCCTGGTAGTCCTTGCCTGTGCCAATATTCATCAACCTATACACCTGCCTGGAGTCGGCGCTGATCACCTCTCCGTGTAAAGCGTCTGCTACATGAGCCGCCAGCCGGGTCTTGCCCGAAGCCGTAGGCCCCAGGATAGTTATGAGATTATTGTTCTTCATTGTTTATATTTATCAAGGAATAAAGAATCTTATTTGTGAAATCTTGACGCGTTTTGGCAAAAAATTCCAAAATACAAATCACAAAAAACAAATAATAAACAATTTCAAAATTTCAAATACAAAACAAACTACTTTGAATTTGTCATTTTGTTGATTGATATTTATTTGTTATTTGTATTTTGAGATTTGTGATTTCTTGTTTGGTTCTGGCTTGTCCAGGTTAGGCTTTAGTCTGATATGACTTACGACTTATAACTTTTGCCTATAGTCTAACAGTCTAACAGTCTACAGTCTATAAGCTAAATTACTTCAAGTTCTGCACATTTGATCATGATGGCTTTTTCGTCGAAAAAATCATTCACAGTGAACTGGTTTTCGAGGAAAAAACGGGAATAACTGATCGCAATCACTTTCTCTACGGGCGCAACAGGTTGATAGATGCCCTGCTTGTAAAAGATCAGTTGAAGAATGATGGAAAACGATTGCCGGAACACTTCTTTCTGAAATGTTTCGAGGAATAGTTTTGTATCAGGTTCCAGTGTGCCGGTCTCGCGGCAGGTACTCACTTTGTTGATCTTCACCACATAATTGTACAATACGAAATGATCGGTATCATTCACCAGGAAAGCCTTCAGTACATTTCCCGTGGCATCATTCGGATCCTTACTGATCAAAGAAAAATACAATGCCATTTTCGGATCGTCATTGTTTTCAGCCTCATATTCTTCGTCATTCTCCGGTTCTCCATTATCAGAATCTGTCACAGCCGGTTCCTCATAGCCGGTCTCGTCATATTTTCTCACCACTTCCATATCATCCTCTTTGTCAATCCTGATGAGTTCGCTTACCATCACCGGAATCTCCCAGTCATCCTTGGTTCTGACACTCACCATCTTTTTGTCAAGTATCTTGGTCACGATCCCGCCTCCCACATCATTCAGAAACTTTACTTTATCACCGATATTCAGGTTCATGATATTAAAATTTTAGTAAATTTTAGGCACCAGGCATTAGGCATTAGGCATTAGGCAATAGTTTAACAGCCTAACATCATAACAACATAACAACCTAACAGTCTAATAGTCTACAGTCTAACAGCCTGACTACTTATTGCCAACCCTAGTGCCTATTGCCTAGTGCCTATTGCCTGTTTTCATCCGGCAAAGTTATTATTTTTACCGTTTTTAAATAGTGATGGACATCGACAGGAAAATATCCATGAGTGATTTCAGCTACCGGCTTCCGGCAGATAGGATAGCTGCTTTTCCCCTGGTCGAGCGCGATGGTTCGAAATTATTGGTTTACAGGAATGGCAATATTTCGGACGATCATTTTTTAAATCTTGCCGGTCACCTTGAAAGCAATAGCCTGTTGGTTTTCAATGATACCAGGGTCATCAGGGCTCGTATTCTGTTTCCAAAATCATCAGGAACCATTATCGAGGTATTCTGCCTCGAACCTTCTGATCCGGCTGATTACCAGTTGTCATTCGGCCGGAAAGGAAGCTGTACCTGGAAATGCATGATTGGCAACCTGAAAAGATGGAAAGATCCTGTGATTTCAAAGAAGGTGATTTTTGAAGGCAGGGAAATTGTCCTGTATGCAAGGAGAACCGGTGAAGATGAGGTAGTGTTTACCTGGGATCCGCAGGATATGACTTTTGCAGAAGTGCTTCATGCCCAGGGAAATATTCCCATTCCTCCTTACCTGGATCGGAAACCGGAAGAGATTGATGATACGCGTTACCAGACCATTTATGCCAGGCCGGAAGGATCGGTGGCCGCTCCTACTGCCGGACTGCATTTCACCGGCAGGGTGCTTGAAAGTCTTGCCGCCAAAGGCTTAAATACTGAGACGATCACACTGCATGTGGGCGCCGGTACCTTTGTGCCCGTAAAATCACCGACCATCGAAGGGCACAGCATGCATGCCGAACACTTTTTCATTACTGCTGAGGCTTTGCAGAATATTATCCGTCATTGCGGACAAATTAACGCGGTGGGTACCACTTCGGTCAGAACGCTCGAAAGCCTTTACTGGCTTGGCGTTAAGCTGTTAAGTAAGCAGAAAGAAAAATCATTATTTCTTTCCCAGTGGGAAGCCTATGAATTGAAACAGGATATAGAACCTATACCAGCGCTTGAGGCAGTGGCAAAGTACATGACTGAAAACAGGATGGATATTTTACAGGCTTCCACCCGGCTTATCATCATTCCTGGCTATCGTTTCCGTATGGTGCAGGCCATGATCACCAATTACCACCTGCCGGGCAGCACGCTTTTGCTTTTAGTGGCAGCCTTTACCGGCAACGGCTGGAAAAATATTTACCGACATGCCCTCGATAATGATTACCGTTTCCTGAGCTATGGCGACAGCTCATTACTAATCCCCGGAAAACAAATTTGAAGATTTGAAAATTTGAAGATTTGAAAATTGAGTCTATTTCAAAAAGTTTTCTTAAAAATATAAATCAGGACTAAAGCTTATGATACCAGTAATTTGAAATAATCCTGGCCTTATGGATAGATTAGAAGATCGCTGATATACAGGATTATACCCCGAGAAACTCAAAAAGTTAGTCCTTTTCGGAGCAGGCTCAAGATTTGAAAATCAAGAAATTGTTTTTCATCCTCAAATCTTCAAATCTTCAAATCTTCAAATTATTTTTTACCTTTACGGCAAACCAGTGATTTTATGAGAAACCTGCCATTGTTTATTTTCTTACTGCTACTATCAGTCATGATGGGCTCTCCACAGCAGGTGCATGGCCAGGAAGTCTTCAATAATGTATATGAAATTCCGACTTATCCGAATTTAAGAGATGTAATTGTTGTTGATTCGGGATATGTTTTTGGCGGTGGTATTGTCAATCCATATATTTCAATAATCTTCGGATTTATTAATAATTCAGGAGTATTACAATTTACAAAAAGTTATGTTAGTAATATATTTAGTCTGTATACTGGCTATGAAGGTTCAATGATTAAAACAACAGATCATTGTTATATTATTGGTGGTTCAACTGATACAAAAGGCTATTTGATGAAGCTTGATTGTAATTTAAATATGATGTGGCTAAAATTTTATCAGCCAGCATCTCAGACAGTAATTACAGGATGCGCTGAAACTAACAATGGTTACTTAATTAGCGGTTATCAGGTGACAAATTCATATTCACGAGTAATATTAATAAAGACAGATTTTGAAGGAAATCAATTATGGTATAACTATTATGGTGGTCAATCTACAGAAGCTGGTTACAAAATCATTAGAACAATTGATGGAGGTTTTTTACTTGGAGGAATAACATATAGTTATAATCCTCAAGTTTCACAGGGAAATGCTGGTGACTGGTATTTAGTAAAAACCGACAGCCTCGGAAATATGCAATGGCAGAAACACTTTGGAAATCCTGATTGGGATGATGGGCGCATATGTGGAATGATCCAGGCCTATGATTCTTGTTATATCATAACAGGTGCATATATTACGCATGCTCTTGATATGGATGATAAATTCAGTGAGGGAAGGATTTTAAAACTTGATAAAAATGGTAATATTATCTGGGATAAATTATCCGGATATGAAGGAATTTATTATCCCTGTATTTTGACGATATTAGAAAATGATGATCATACTTTGGTAAGTTTAGCTAAAGATAATGCAAATAAAGATTTATTAGTGAAATATTCCAATGATGGAAATATCCTGTGGAGCAGGCGTTTTCTCATGTTTGGTTCAAATACTGCTGATCAGATGCTCGAATATGTCGCAAAAGCCAACGATGGAGGATATGTCATTGCAGGTTGGGGCCTCGATAATGTTAATAATCAACCTCAGCAGGCATGGTTAATAAAAACTGACAGTCTTGGTTGCGATGGCTACCAGAGCTGCCAGGATACTGCTCTTGCCCTGCACGTTTCACCCCATGATACAATAATTGTTTTAGGTCAAAGTGTCGTAATAAAAACATTTGTGGATAATGGCAAAGCTCCGGTCACTGTTACATATTCAACAGGTGCAGCACATTACCCAGTTTATCTTTCATTTTATGATGCTTCTGATTCCATTGTTTTTACACCTACCCAGAATACTGCGGTTTATGTGACAGCCAGTTATGGAAATAGTCCGGGAGTCATGGATTCAGCCGTAATTCATGTGATTGCAGGCATTCATGAACAGGCAAAGAATGATTGGTTCAGGATTTCGCCCAACCCGGCAAGGGATGAAGTTTCGGTTGATTATTCATTCAGCGATAAACCTCCTGCGATCATTGACATCATTACTTTCCAGGGGATCAGCCTGAAAAAGGTTTCCATTAATAATACGAAAGGAAAGATAAATATCCGGCTCCGCGATCTTCCGGGTGGTGTGTATTATGTCAAAAGCAGGACATGCATCAGGAAACTGGTCGTTTTTAAGTAAACGTCTGAAATAGGGAAGCAAATTATTTTCATTAAAAACTCTGTGTTTAAATATGAACCCTAACCTGGACGAACCGGAACCAAACAAGAAATCACAAATCTCAAAATACAAATCACAAATAAATATCAATCAACAAAATGACAAATTCAAAATAGTTTGTTTCGTATTTGAAATTTTGATATTGTTTATTATTTGTTTTTTGTGATTTGTTTTTTGGAATTTTTTACTAAAACGCGTCAAGATTATAGAAATAACCCCCAATATTTACAGGACTGTAAAAATTTCAGGGATTAAAATTAACCACAGAGTTTCGCAGAGTCAGGCACAGAGTTTCACAGAGTCAATATTATTTAGCGTACCTGATAAATATTTTCTCCGGAATCTTCCCAGAAATCTAACCCTTTTGTCTGAGATGAGAAGTCACGCAGATCATCATCGTATTGTCGTATCTCCTCGATAAAAGTGACAATAACTTTGTACTTCTTTTTTTCTGTTATTTTATCTGTAATCCTGACAGTCTTACCATCATATATTCCACGTACTGCAAGCATAATTTAATTTTCTTCAGATATAAATTAATGTAGTTAGAAAGCAAAAATCAATTAGAACGCTGATGAAGCAGATTGTAAAGAGTTATGAATTAAAAGAAAGATAACAACATTTTCAAATTTTCAAATCTTCAAATGTCCTGCTACCTGATACTTGCTACCTGATACTTTTCAGCAGCCTAAAAAACTATTAGTCTATTTCCCAGGTTTCCCCGCTGTTGAGCAGGTCGTCCACCGATTTTATCTTACCCGTTTCCTTGGCATAAGTGATCTGGTTTTCGACCAAATCATCATACGTCGGGTACATGGCAGACCTGATCACACCAAGCGCGATGGGGAATGCAGGCGGGTACATTTTCGCCAGCATCAGGTGAATGCCCGGATCCTGAAGATACTGGTCATGTACAAGGATGTTATCTTCAGTGATCCCCTTTTTGCCAATGGTGACCACTTCGAGTCCTTCGGCTGTCAGGCGGATGCCCTTGTTCTTTTCCTTACCGAAGATCATGGGTTCCCCGTTTTTGAGGATCAACTGATTATCATCACGCAGGTCTTTGGAAGTGATGATTTCGTGGGTTTTATCGGCATAGATCACGCAGTTCTGAAGAATCTCAACGATAGAAGTTCCGTCATGTTTGGCAGCTTCGAACAAAATTTCGGTCATCAGTTTGGGATTGTTATCCACCGTGCGGGCAAAGAAAGTTCCCTGTGCACCAAGCACCAGTTCACCGGCATTGAAGGGATGCTCGATGGTTCCCTGGGGCGAGGTCTTTGTCACCGTGCCCATCGGGGTGGTAGGTGAGAACTGGCCTTTGGTAAGTCCGTAAATCTGGTTATTGAACAACATGATGTTCATGTCGATATTGCGGCGGATCACATGAATAAAGTGATTACCGCCGATGGCCATCGAATCGCCGTCACCGGTGGCAACCCACACACTGAGGTGAGGATTGGCTATTTTAACCCCTGAGGCAATGGCTGCGGCACGTCCATGAATACCATGAATCCCGTAAGTGTTCATGTAATAAGGGAAACGCGATGAACAACCGATACCGGAGACAAACATGAAATTTTCCTTACGGTAGCCTATCTTCGGGAAAACATTGGCTACGGATGAAAGTATGGCATGTGCGCCGCATCCGGGGCACCATTTTACCATCTGGTCGCTGACAAAATCTTCTTTTGTCAACGGTACTCTTGATTTTTCTACAGTTGAATTTATCATAATTTAAGCCTCCAGTACTTCATTAAACTTTTTAACTAATTCTTCCACCTGGAAAGGCAGGCTCTGCATCTTGTTAAATTGCAGGTACTGATTTTCAGGATGACGCATGCGCAGGAAATTCACGAACTGACCTGAGTTGATTTCGCATACAATCACTTTTTTATATTTATTCAGAATTTCACCTGTATTTTTAGGTAATGGCATGATATAGTTGAAATGGGCATGGCTGACTTTTTTGCCTTTTTCCTGCAGTTCTTTCACAGCAGACATTACTACCCCGTAAGTGCCGCCCCAACTAACTACTAATAAATCGCCTTCTTTTTCTCCCATCACTTCCTGTAAAGGAATATAGTCGGCCACTTTCTCAACCTTGGCAGCACGCAGGTCAGTCATGATCTGGTGATTCATCGGGTCGGTTGAAACGGTTCCGATGATATTCTCTTTTTCAAGACCACCAACCCTGTGGCGCAGTCCTTCTGTCCCGGGCAGTGCCCATTGTCTTACCAGTCTTGAATCACGGCGGTATGGTTTATAATCGGGATCGTTTGCCTGGGCAAGAGGAGGAACAATTGCCGGCAGTTCAGATGTTTTGGGTATGCGCATCAGTTCTGAACCATTCCCCAGGCTACCGTCGGTAAGCAGAATAACGGGAGTCATATGCTCCAGTGAATATTTGGCTGCCATATAAGCCATGTAGAAACAATCGACCGGAGAGCTTGCTGACATAACAATTGCCGGGCACTCACCATTTCTTCCGAACAAAGCCTGGTAAAGATCTGCCTGTTCAGATTTGGTCGGTAGTCCGGTAGAAGGCCCGCCACGCTGGACATTGACAATAACCAGCGGCAGTTCGGTGATGACTGCCAGCCCGATTGCTTCACTCTTCAGTGACAGGCCGGGCCCTGAAGTGCTGGTAACAGCCAATGAACCGGTATAACTGGCGCCAATGGAAGAACAGATGCCGGCGATCTCATCTTCGGCCTGGAAGACTTTTGCTCCAAGAGACTTATGCTTGGCCATCTCTATCATTATTTCCGTAGCCGGCGTGATAGGATAGGAGCCAAGGAACAACGGGCGTCCCGACCTCTCGGCAGCAGCAAGTAAACCCCATGCTGTGGCAACATTCCCGCTAATGTTGCGGTATTTGCCTTTGGGGAGATTGGCCGATGGCACAGTGAAAGTTGATTTGAACAATTCTGCAGTTTCGGCATAATTGTAACCGGTGCTCAAAACGATCTTATTGATCGCTGATATTTCCGGTTTGTTTTTGAATTTGTAATCAAAAAACTTCAGTGAATTATCGAGTGATTTATTAAAGAGAAAATACACGATACCGAGGGCAAACATATTCTTGCTCCTGTCGGCTGTTTTGAGATCGACATTTTTATCCTTAAGACTTTCACGGGTCAGTGAAGTGATAGGCGCTGCTACCAGGTTGTATTTCTGAAGGCTGTGGTCTTCCAGTGGATTCTTCGAATATCCGGCCTTCTCAATGGTCTTTTCATCGAATGCATCGGAATCCACAATCAGGGTGGCGCCCTGTTTGGCCCATTTCAGATTGGATTTCAGCGAGGCAGGATTCATTGCAACCAGCACATCGCATAAGTCACCAAAAGAATAGATCTTCTTTTTCCCCATACGTACCTGGAATCCTGATACACCGGCAACTGTATTTTGCGGCGCCCTGATTTCGGCAGGATAATCAGGAAATGTAGCCAGGTCGTTACCATCAATGGCTGCAGTGTCGGAAAATAAAGTGCCGGTCAACTGCATTCCATCCCCGGAATCTCCAGAAAAGCGGATCACCGCATCTTCGAGTTCAACAGGTTTAACTTTTTTACTCATTTTATATTTATTATCAATTAGTTGTTATTAGTCGTAAGTCGTAAGTCGTAAGTCGTAAATCTATTGTCTATTTTGCGGCAAAATTAGGCAATAATTGATCAAAACCTGATTAATTGTACATTTTTAACAACAGATAGCTGTCTAAAGGCACACTGTTTCTGAGTTATAAGAATAAGTTGAAAGTTAATAAAGGGGAGTGTTCAGAAAAGTGTGTCATTCTCTCCTTTGCAGGGTTATGCCCTGGAGCCGTAGGCGGAAGGGCATAACCCTGCAAAACTAATATTTTATAAATATTTGTCATAGCGGTTCCCAAAGTGATCTAC
>JAPLDU010000124.1:0-18188 GCA_026391255.1 Bacteroidia bacterium
CTTTTGCCATAATTGTATGCATTTAACTTATGCAAATATGTATTATATTTATTGATTATTTGCATATTGCGCCTAAATCAGCAGACACTAATTAGGGGCTTAGGATGTAGACTGTTAGGCTGTAGACTGTTATTATCTTATTTCTGAATTCTTGACGCGTTTTGTCAAAAAATTCCAAAAAACAAATTCCAAAAAACAAATAATAAATAATATTAAAATTTCAAATACGAAACAAACTAATTTGAATTTGTCATATTGTTGATTGATATTTATTTGTTATTTGTATTTTGAGATTTGTGATTTCTTGTTTGGTTCCCGGCTTCGCATGTTATATTTTGTTCTGAAACAACCATCATGCAGCGAAGCCGGTGCAACCATTACCAATATCATTCAACCACAAACTTCCCCTTGCCGGATAAACCATTCTCATTTGTAAGACGGAAAAAATATAGACCACTTTCGAGGTTTCTGGTATCAAGAATGTAAGAATTGGTTTTTATTCCGTCGATCCTACGGATCAGTTCTCCCTTTGAATCAAACAAAAATAAACTGTTTAAACTGTTCTCCGGATTAAAGAAAGTAATATTGGTATAGCCGTCAGCCGGATCAGGATAGACCTTTGTGTAAACAGTGGTCACCGGCAATGGCTCTATACCATTACTGACAAACATAATGCGGAACGAAATGGTGTAATCAATCTGTGAGTACATGTCATTGGGAATGTCGACTTCGATATGGAGAATTGTTTTGCCGTCAAAATGCTCCACCGCATGGATCACAAGATTGTAAGTATCAGATGAAGTAAGCACTTCAAAGCTGGTAATATCCCCGCAATAGGAAGGCAATTCCACCGGTAAATAAATTCTGGTATTCCCGAAATGAAATTTATCCCACACAGGAAAGTACACATCGGGTTTATGGTAAGCAAGATTAATGTCAAGTGTGGTTGCATTCACTGAGTCAAGCGTGGCCTGGGTAATGTTCAGGCTGTTTGAGTGGTTGTTGATAAAAGGATTATAAAGAGGATCACCGAAATATATCCTGTTTGCCTTTCCCCCAAGCATGGAATATGCGCCTGAATATTCATTAGGGTCAAATGTTCCGGACGAGAGAATGTCGCACTGGTAAGTCGATTCACCCTGAACATATTGCCTCAGATTCGGGCGATTGCCGAGAAAACCCATCACCACCCCGTCAATGCTTCTTTTAAAAATATCGCCCAAAGGTTCCTGGTAAAGAAAAGTATTATAAACTTCTTCGCCCTGGTCGTTGGCATTATTGGCGCCACAGGGGGCAAAATAACCGGTAATGCCGGTCTTCAGGATAGACAAGGCAAAACTAAACGTATCGCTCATGGTATAAAATTCCACCAGTCCCTGGCAATCGCCGAAAGTAGCGGCAATATCCTCTTCCACCATCACTTTTTTAGGTTCGCCTGAATGACATGCGCCATTATAGGCAACAGCAGGATAAAGATTCAATGCACCGATATCATAACTGGTAAGTCCTACCCTGGCGTAGGCAGTGTCTTCTATTTTCGCAGAATCATAATTCCACACAGGTGGGTTGGGATTTGAGTTTCCCCCATCGAACAGCCAAAGCATATGAGGGTCGCCATTATAACCTATGTCAAGAAGTTTTTTGTTCTCCAGATTGGATGAATTCGAAAGAAAAAAATCTATCCCGGTCCCGGAATCACTCGTTTCCATATAGATATCTGAATATACCGGCGGGTTAAGGTAGGTCATGAAGTCACCCGGAGATGAATAAACCGCATTGATGGAAGAAGCAGCGTAACCCCCTTCATTTAAAGGGAAATTCTGAATATTATGGGTCTCGGCATATATGATATTATTCACAAAATTAAGGGCATCCTGCGCAGTAGCACCTGTAATATAACCATACGAGAAATCACTGAAAGGATCATCGTCGAGCATCGTGCTCATCACCAGGAATTTTCTCACAAAATTGATATTTATCTCGGGAGGTTTCATCACCAGTGCTACATACCTTGGGGCAATGGCTGAAAGAACAGGGATCAGTGAATCAACATTTGCCGGATCGAATGTGACTACCTGTGCGCTGCTTTACTGCCTGGTAATACCCGTCGGTTGTATCAGTCACCGTTGTAAGAATGATATAGGTCTGTGATATCGCAAAGCCTGTGCAGAACAAGGAAATGAAGACTATCAGAACAGTTTTTCTCATGGTATTTCCTCCTGAATTTAGATGCAAATTTAGATTTTCCAGGACAGTTATCCAAATCCATTTATGGGTATCAAGTATCAGGTATCAAGTATCAGGTATCAGGACAAGTTATGAGTGATGAATTATGAATGATGAGTTTTCACTTATCATGCGAATCCTGCAACTTTCATGACGTTCATAACGTTCATGACGTTCATGACGTTCATGACGTTATACCACATCTTATAAAACCAGACAGTACTGCAACTTATAAAATCTACATTCTTACGGAAAGTTTTGTATTTTTGCATTTAGTCCCTATGTTTGAATTTATACCTGATGATTTTCTGTATTTTTTATTTTATGCTTCGCACCCAATTTATTATGAAAACATTTGAAAATATTGACTTTCCTCATATTCAGTCTACATAAATGTGACCATGAAAGCCCTGTGCGTTGGACGTCCACGAACGGTGTGGAATACAACATGCACAGACCCGATAGCGTTAGCCTGTGCGAAAGTGCATGTTGTATTCTCGTTCGTGGTGCCCTTTTGCTTCTTTTGGGCATGCAAAAGAAGTTGAATATGAATTATGTAACAGAAATAATTGAAATTCAAAACAGTTTCTTAATATGAAAGTCATTGACCTTATTAAGCTAATTGAAAATGATGGTTGGTTATTGGCAAGGCAAAAAGACACATTACACAGTGTTCTTAAACAAGCAGATATAAAAGAATAAGCCGATGAGAAAGTATTTGATAATAATTGAAAAGACTGAAACAGGATATAGCGCTTATGTTCCGGATCTACCTGGTTGTATTGCAACAGGTAAAACAAAGGAAATGGTAGAAAAACACATATATGACTCAATAAGATTTCATATGGAAGGATTAATAGAATCCAAACTACCCATACCAATTAATAAAACAGAAGCTGGAAATATTTTTATTAATGTCTGAGTAAGCAGGGGAATAACATGACGTTCATGACTCTCATGACGTTAATGACGCTTATCACTTCATTACTTCGCCACCTTATCACCCCTACAGGAATCATGCATTTCACCAACTTTTTTCATAATATTTATGCAGCTTTTTATTCATTCTATCAACCGTTTTATCATATGACCAGGGTAAAAATAATGAGTATATCGTAAGAGGTAGAATTAATGCCTGTTCCGGGTGTATTCTCATTGACATAAATATAGCCCTGACATAAAATGGAAATGGCTTTTTTAACTGTACAAAATTCCCGTCTCTGATGATCAATGCATAGAAGTCGGAATAAGGTGAATAAGTATAATATCTTTTCACTTTTTTTACACTCCAGTTTCCATCCGGGATAAATTCATATTTATAAAATTGATAATAATATGTTGTAGTATCAGGTTCTTTATTTCCAAATTCTGCAATGAAAATTGATTTTGTGGTATCAATTGTCATCGTTTTATCTATCACCAGACTATCGTTCAGAAAAACATTATTAAATTTCCTGTTCTTAATTTCTATTGTATTATTACTGAAAAAGAAATACACATTACAAAAATTAAAATAATTCCTGAATGCTGAGACTATCTTCTTATTTTCAGTTTCCTGTTTTGTTTTGACTTTGGCTGCATCTTCAGTATAACCTGCTTCCATTAATGCATTTATTTTATTTTCAAAAGTTTTTAACCTGACCAGTAATAATCCGTTTTTAAGAGCTTCAATCTGGCTTTTTGATTTAAGTTTGATTAATTTTCTGTGACTAACCTTTTTAAAATCCAGTGGATAATTAACCAATATCTGAAAGTTCTGAATATTATCTTTTTTGGCAGGAATAAAATTATAACTGAAATCAATATTTATATTATCCTGAATTTTACATTCAAAACCTGCAGTAATATTAAGTTCCGGATTAAATTCGTCATCATTGATTTTATTTACTCCATTCCAATTACTTCCATTCAGAATTACTTTTTTGGCTGTCAAAACCTGTGAATAACTTAAACCAGCTTGTAGATACAAATCCTGTGTCAGCTTATATTGTGGAATAATATTCAAATCAAAATATGTATTCGAAAATTTTGTACCGGGATAAAATAGAGTAGAACTTTTTACTGAATATAACAAAGATAATTTCAGATTCATATCATCAGAAAGCTTATTGTTTTCGAATAATCCGACGGCTGGTCTGGTAGCATAATTAAAATCAATATTGTCTTTATGAAATTTACTGATATTAATTCCAAAACAGAATCCATATTGAATTTTACTTGCAGTGGTGGAATCGGGTTCCTGCGAAAAGCAGATAAATGAAATGAATACGAATGATATTATGGACAGCAATCTTTTCATAGTCACAATATTATCAGCAGTTTCAAATGATTGGAATTGCAAATTATTATCATTATTTCCAACTATTCTGCGAAAATAAAATAAATATTTGTGTTTACCCCCCCCCTGTATGTTATAAAACACCTAGGCAAATTTTAACAAAAAGCTACTGTTAATGCCCTCAGGAAATTCAATTAAGTATGGAACGCAGATAACGCTGATAAATATGATAAGCACTGATGATCATAACATCCCTGAATCTTAAATAATCATAACAATCTGCGTCATCAGCGTTCTATTTATACTACTGACGATATTGAACCGAATATCCCAATTTTCAAATCTTCAAATTTCCAAATTTTCAAATTGTCACTCACGCCGTGAGTGACTACAATACATGAATTCCGTTTCCTGATACCAGATACCTGATACCAAAAATTCAACTTTGTTTTTCCTGCCAGGTGTTCTATATTTGCACACTTTTTTAAAAGCTGAAATTACAATTGTAATGACGAGGAAATTTACAGAATACAAGGGACTTGACCTCCCGGCCATTAATATGGAAGTATTAAAGGATTGGGAAAAACACGACACTTTTGCAAAGAGCCTTTCGACCCGTGAAGGTCAACCGGCTTATATTTTCTATGAAGGACCGCCGTCAGCCAACGGAATGCCTGGTATTCACCATGTGATGGCAAGAACCATCAAAGACATCTTCTGCCGGTATAAAACGCTGAAGGGTTATTTGGTTGAACGCAAGGCAGGATGGGATACTCACGGGTTACCCGTTGAACTCGGAGTTGAAAAATCACTGGGCATCACCAAAGAAGATATCGGCACAAAAATATCCATATCGGAATATAACGATGAATGCCGCAAAGACGTGATGAAGTACACGGATATGTGGGAAGATCTTACTCATAAAATGGGTTACTGGGTCGATATGGAAAACCCTTACATCACTTATGATAATCATTATATTGAAAGCCTCTGGTACCTTCTGAAAGAACTGTTTGACAAAAACCTGCTTTACAAAGGTTATTCCATTCAGCCCTACTCACCTGCTGCCGGGACAGGTCTGAGCACGCATGAACTGAACCTCCCGGGATGTTACCGCGATGTAAAAGATACCACAGTGATAGCACAATTCAGGGTCATCAGGAATGAATTGTCCGAATTTCTTTTTAAAGATAACGATACTGATATTTTCTTCCTTGCATGGACAACCACACCCTGGACATTGCTTTCAAACACAGCGCTGGCCGTCGGGAAAGATATCACTTACATTGAGATAAGTACATTTAATGCATACACCGGCCTGCCTGTCACGGTGATACTAGCTGAAGAAACCTCGGCAGCCCAGTTTCCTGCAGAAAATGAAAATCTGCAATTTGCAGACTATAAACCCGGTGATAAAAAGATCCCCTTCAGGGTGATCCGCAGATTTAAAGGAAAAGATATTGAAAGCATCAGGTATGAGCAACTGTTGCCGTACCAGCAGCCAACGGATGGTGATGCTTTTCGTGTTCTTACAGGTGATTTTGTGACCACTGGCGAAGGAACCGGTATTGTACACATCGCTCCCAGTTTTGGAGCCGATGATTTCCGGGTAGCAAAGATGAACGGGATCGGATCACTTACCCTCGTGGACAAACAGGGTAAATTTATTGAAAATTGCGGCGAGTTCAGCGGCCGGTTTGTGAAGAATGCATACGACCCTTCGCTCACAGAGGACGATCCTACGGTTGACCTCGATATTGCCATGAAACTGAAAAAAGAAAACAAGGCATTCAGGATCGAGAAATATATCCATTCATACCCTCACTGCTGGAGAACCGACAAGCCTGTGCTGTACTATCCGCTTGACTCCTGGTTCATCCGGACCACGGCAGTCCGCGACCAGATGATAGAACTTAACAATACCATCAACTGGAAACCTGCATCAACTGGCAGCGGCCGTTTTGGCAAATGGCTGGAAAACCTGGTTGACTGGAACCTGTCGCGCTCACGATTCTGGGGAACACCTCTTCCGATCTGGGTTACAGAAGACCGCAACGAAATGATCTGCATCGGTTCGGTAGAACAACTGAAAAATGAACTGGAAAAATCTGTTGCTGCCGGATTCATGGCATCCAACCCGCTGAGCAATTTCAAAGCCGGTGATTATTCCAGAGAAAATTACCAGGTATTCGACCTTCACCGTCCCTTTGTGGATGAAATATTTCTTGTATCTCCTTCAGGAAAGAAAATGTTCCGTGAGGCTGATCTCATTGATGTCTGGTTCGACTCGGGCGCCATGCCTTATGCACAATTTCACTATCCATTCGAATCAAGCCTTAAACCATCAGACGGTAAGCAACTGCTGCCATTCCCGGCCGATTTCATTGCCGAAGGAGTAGATCAGACCAGGGGATGGTTATTTACCCTGCATGCAATCTCAACAATGATCTCAGGTTCGGTGGCTTTTAAAAACATCATTTCCAACGGACTGGTACTCGATAAGGACGGCAATAAAATGTCGAAAAGACTGGGCAATGCCGTTGATCCTTTCGATGTGATAAAAAAGCACGGTTCAGACCCCCTGCGCTGGTATATGATTGCCAATGCCCCGCCCTGGGACAACCTGAAGTTCGACCATAGCGGCATTGAGGAAGTAAAGCGTAAATTTTTCGGAACTCTTTATAATACCTATGCCTTTTTTGCCCTGTATGCCAATGTGGATGGCTTTACTTTTGCCGAACCTGTAGTTGCAGTCAACCAACGGCCCGAAATTGACCGCTGGATCATGTCTCTGCTTAATTCACTGATCAGGGAAGTGGAAGAATATTATGAGGATTACAATCCAACCAAAGCCGCCCGTGCCATCCAGGATTTTGTGACCGATAACTTGAGCAACTGGTACGTAAGGCTGAACCGCAAACGTTTCTGGGGCGGAGAATATTCAGATGATAAGATTTCTGCCTGCCAGACTCTTTATACCTGCCTTGAAACCGTGGCTATTCTCGCCTCACCCGTTGCTCCTTTTTATATGGACAGGATTTTCAATGATCTGAATAAGGTGACAGGAAGACATACCATTGGCTCTGTACATCTCGTTACCTGGCCTCAGTTTAATCCATGCGATATCGATACAGAACTTGAGCATAAAATGGCGCTGGCTCAGAGAATTTCGTCGATGGTACTGAGCCTGAGACGAAAAGTAAGCATAAAAGTCAGGCAGCCATTAAGCAGGATCATGGTGCCTGTAACTGATGCAGAGCAGGCCGGTTATATCGAAGCGGTCAGAAATATTATTCTTACAGAGGTTAATGTAAAGGATATTGAGCTTATCACTGATGTATCGGGACTTGTAGTTAAAAAGATCAAACCAGATTTTTCGGTTCTGGGCAGGAAATTCGGCAAGCTGATGAAGCAGGTAGTGGAAATCATTGCCAGGCTTACACAGCAGCAGATCATATCAATGGAAGAAGAAGGAAGCATTAAGATTGAAATCAACGGACAGGAATACGGGATAAGTCTCTCAGAAGTGGAAATCATTACTGAGGATATCCCCGGATGGCTGGTAGCTTCAGATGGGAACCTTACAGTAGCCCTTGACATCAATATCAGCAAGGATTTACGGGAAGAAGGCATTGCCCGCGAATTAGTCAACCGTATCCAGAACATGAGAAAGGACAGTGGATTTGACGTGACAGACAAAATTAACATTGAAATTCTGAAACACGATGCCATAAATGATGCCGTTATGAACTTCAGGGATTATATTTCGGCTCAGACACTGGCATTATCAGTACAACTGGTTGATTTATCTGAAAATAATCACTCCGTGAAAGTGGAAATTGATCAGGACATTCACACATATATCAAAATAAATAAAGTACTTTTGCCGCAGGATGAATAATCCGGAATTATTAATTCAAGTAAAATATTATTATGACTGAGAAAACAAGGTATTATGATGATGAGCTTCTGGAATTCAAGGAATTGATTCTGAGAAAGCTGGACAAAGCACAGAAGGACTATGAAACATACCGAAGCGTAATTGCACAGACTGACAACAATGACACCATGGATACTTCACCTACTTTTAAAGTTCTTGAAGAAGGCGCTGCCGTACTTTCAAAGGAAGAAGCAGGCAAGCTGGCACAGCGTCAGCAGAAATTCATCCAGCACCTGAGGGCAGCTCTGGTGAGGATTGAAAACAAAACATATGGTATCTGCCGGGAAACGGGTCAGCTTATCCCGAGAGAACGCCTGATGGCTGTTCCACATGCCACACTTAGTATAGATGCAAAAAAACGTCAGCGTACATAAGATAATCTTTCTTTTATTACAAGATGATTGGGTATTCCTTATCCAATCATTTTTTATTTGCAGAAATTCATGTCAATCCTCAGGAAATCAATCTTCATCGTAATTGGAATTCTTTTTCTTGACCAGTTTGTCAAGATTTGGATTAAGACTCATATGACTATTGGTCAGGAGCTTCAGATATTTGACCACTGGTTTATCATTCATTTTACCGAAAACAATGGAATGGCTTTCGGGTTTGAGTTCGGTGGCAACATGGGCAAAATCTTCCTCAGCCTGTTCAGGATTGCAGCACTGATAGGAATCGGGTGGTACATTTATATCTTATCCCGTAAAAAAACTCATACTTTACTCATTGTCAGCTTGTCAATGATTATGGCCGGTGCACTGGGAAATATTATTGACAGTCTTTTTTACGGAATGATCTTTAACAACAGCTTCGGACAGGTTGCCACACTTTTCCCGGCCGACGGAGGTTATTCCTCATTCCTGCATGGGCGGGTAGTAGATATGTTTTATTTCCCTGTAATCCATACCCATTTCCCTTCATGGTCGCCTTTGTGGCCAAAAGAAGAATTTATTTTTTTCCGTCCCATTTTTAATATCTCTGACTCATCCATTACCACCGGAGTATTTCTGATCCTCATATTCCAGAAAAAGCTGTTCCGGCAATCCGAAAGAATCGGATCATTCACAAGCCAGGATAATGTTGAACAGACATCGCATATTGATGAGCATGTCTGAAACTGAAATTCAATAACATGAAAATTGCTGCTGAAGCACTCATTGGCGAAACAATAAGGCTGGCCATGGAAAGCATCAGGCAGGGAGGAGGTCCTTTTGGCGCACTGGTAGTAAAGGATGATGTTGTTATTTCAACAGGACATAATACAGTAAGCATTGATAACGATCCTACTGCACATGCCGAAGTGAATGCTATCAGGAGTGCTGCTAAAAAACTGGATACATTTGACTTATCAGGCTGCGTTATCTATACTTCCTGCGAACCTTGTCCCATGTGCCTTGGAGCAATTTACTGGTCCAGGATAAAACATATTTATTTCGCCGCAGGCCGGGAAGCTGCCGCTAATGCAGGGTTTGATGATTCATTTATTTACAGGCAAATTGACATTCTGCCCCAACACCGGTCTGTTCCGGCCTGGCAGGTTACCTCACCTGATGCCCTGCTTCCTTTTGATACCTGGAAATCAGAAGTCGGTAAGATAAATTATTGAATTATTTTAAGTGTCTGATATTGTTTATCAATGTTGTCCGGTTAAAACGTTTGAGATTCTTCGCTTCGCTCAGAATGACAAGCTGTTCTGTTGATTTATCAGGGAGTAGGGTTACCGGAGGCAAAGCCTCCGGTAACCCTACTCTTCCATCTCTTAAATGCTTGTCATTCCGAGCGAAACGAAGTGCAGCGAGGAAACTAAGTTTTGTTTTGTTATTTTTACCGGACAGCAGTGATTATTTATATTAATTTAGTTAATTTCATAATCGCCTGATATTCAACATAAAATAAATCTCCATCAAAAATGAGTCATCCAAATACTCTTATTACCCACCCCCAAACCCCTCCCTGCTGGCAGGGAGGGGAAAAAGGGGAGGGTAAGAGAACAATATATTTTACATAATTTTGAATAATAATAATTAAAAAAATTCCAACTAAAGATTAATACATAATGCAGGAAAACAATAAAATAAAAAGAAATATCCCGAATATAATCACCTTGCTGAACCTCTTCAGCGGGTGTATATCAATAACTTTTGCCTTATCGGGGAACCTGACCTACGCTTCGATTTTTATAGGGCTTGCCGCTATATTTGATTACCTTGACGGGATGGCAGCACGTTTATTTAAAGCTTATTCAGAATTGGGAAAACAACTTGACTCATTGGCCGACCTGGTAAGTTTTGGGGTAGCGCCATCGGCAATTCTCTATATTATGCTTACCGAATCCATCAGTTCTGAAATGCGTCTTACTGTTTCAGCTTTCGTAGTGATTGCCATTCCATTTACTGCTTTTTTCATTTCAGTCTTTTCTGCCATCCGGCTTGCCAGATTTAACCTTGATACCCGGCAATCCGAACATTTCATCGGTCTGCCGGTCCCGGCCAATGCCATCTTCTTTGCATCCCTGCCCCTGATCTTCGGGAACCAATGCCATGCCGGTAGTTGTCTGCTGCAAAATACCTGGTTCCTGATTGCGATTATAGCATTCCATTGCTACCTGATGGTGTCACCCATCCCGCTCATTTCATTCAAGTTTAAAAACCTGTCTTTCAGGGAGAATAAGATCAGGTTCCTTTTTATTGGCATTTCAGCCATTTTAATGGTAATATTGCGTTTTAAATCAATTCCCATAATCATATACCTCTACCTGATGATATCATCACTGATTAAATGGAATACTAAAGATAAAGAGTCATGAAATTTATAGCTGAAATTGATGTTATGCCACTTAAGGCATTGCTTGACCCTCAGGGAAAAGCAGTAAACATGAGTATGAATAACCTGGGTTATAAACAGGTTCATCAGGTCAGAATCGGAAAACATATTACCCTTGAACTGGAGGCAGATAATGATGCAGCTGCTAAAGTTGCTACCGATGAACTTTGTAAAAAGATGCTTACAAACCCGATTATTGAGGATTATAATTATCATATCCGATTAGAATAATATGATGTTTCCATTGATACACAAATATTTTCGGATATATTTAATTCTAATTTAATCTGCAAACAGGAAACTTATTTACATTCCGGTTGTCTAATATATGAAGGAATCTTCATGAGAATCACTATATTGTACATATTATTAACCGCCTTTTTACAGGGATATTCGCAGTTTAACTATAATATCAGCGATACAGATTCTCTTTTTGTCTGTCATTCGGACACAATAATACTTAGTGCCCATCACAGTTTCCCATATGTTAAACCCGATATTTCAGACATACAGCCAAGTTTAGTTGACTCTGATCATACGGCAGAAGGTTTCATGGTGACCTTATCAGACGGGAGCATTGTGCATTTCTTCCGGCTTGATCCCGGGTTCTGGGGTGATCATACCGGAAACACAGGGAGGATTGTAAAACGGATTTCATACGACAATGGCAATACCTGGCAACCCAACGAACCTGTATATGATGACACTCTATGGGACGACCGGAACGTTCACGGTGGGCTAATTGGAAAGGACTCAGTAGTTCTTTTTTTCAGGAAATACAATGCAACATTTGCCTGGCAAATCGGGCTTTTTTATATTTATAGCTTCGATGGCGGACAAACCTGGTCTGAGTTGCAAACAATCAACACTATTCCAAATGGTACATTTGGTACAAACAAAATAGTTAAAATTCCGGGAGTAGGGTTCCTGGCAAGTATCAGCGGAGCATATTATGTTGAGTTGCGTTTAAGTCTGGATGGTATTGATTGGCACAATATGCTCTATGTCTGGGATTATACGCTTGGTCATGAGTATTACTTCGGCGAATCCTGTTTTACATATCTTGGAAATGGAAAATTAATCGGTTTAATACGTAACAGTACTCAAACTTTAGGATCTACATATTACCAGGTTACCTCATCCGATTATGGGCAAACATGGACTGAACCTGCCTCTACCAATATTGCACAGCCTTACTTTTGTCCTGCACCCATCATTTTTTATGATACCCTGCACCAGGATATATGGTCCATTGCCACAGACCGCAGAAATTTAGTCGGTTACGTATACAATGCTTATGATTCCCAGGTTTGGGTTTACAGGAATAAAACAGATGATGTCTTCGCCAATCCGACCAATTATACACTCGAAATGACCATGTTGAGACCAGAACCCAGTTATTACAGGTTCTACGGATATCCGACTTATACCAGGACATCCAATGGAAATTACCTGGTTGTTTTTACCGATTGTTATAAAAAACCAAATAATCTTGAGGATGCCGATTTCTTCCAGTTTCATATCAATTATGACACACTCATTTCCGAAAGCTCTGTTTATGAGTGGAATAACGGCAGTACCTCAGAGACCATCGCGCCTGATACCAGTGGAATATATATCGCTACCGCTTCCGACAATATGGGAAACAGTTATACTGACAGTATTTTCTTCAGCCGGATCAGAACAAAAATCAAACAGAAAAACATGACGGTTTTTATTGATTCTCTCATTACTCTGTCCTCTGATAACATTGCAAGCATACCCGGTTATCATTACCACTGGTCGACCGGAGATACCATACCTTCCATCCAGGTTAGCCCCCATGTCAACAGTATATATTACCTCAATGTGAACAATGGCATTTTCTCTTGTAATGACAGCGTTATTGTCAGGGTGAAATTAAGAGATCCGGGTAATGATACATTTCCCTCTTCATTAATTATCAATACATTGTCTGAGCAGAACAGGATTGTAGTCGCACCTAATCCATTTTCTTCCGGAACGGTTGTATATTTTTATAACCCAGACCAATATGTATTTTCACTGATGATATATGATTTATATGGTAAACTCCTGAGAGAAACTACAGGCATAATGGGTGAATCGGTGACTATCAGAAAGGAAAACCTGGTTTCAGGCATGTACTATCTCGTACTTGCTGATAATGAGGGAGATAAATTAATCGCTAAGGTAGTTGTTCAGTGATTAAAGTTTATCCATAATATTCAATATTTTGATTGACGAATATCGATTACTCACAACTATTTCTTATTTTTTAAGGTGTTCGTAAAATCGCTTCGCTAAGTTAACGATTTTAGATCTTTGATGTTATCATTAAATCAGATGATTACAATTACTTCATAAATCAGAAATCGTTGATCCTTGTTCTTAAATCAAAAATGAATGACTTTATAGACAAACACTAATTAGTTATTCAGGCTGCAGGCTTTTGGGTGTTAAGTTAAATTGATTGTCAGTCTTAATCTTAGTATTAGTTTTAGTCTTAGTTTTAGTCTGATTTTTAGTCTGATTTTTGACTAGGATTAGGACTAAGATATAAGATATTATTTGACTATTACCTTTAAAGAAAGCGGGTTTACTTTTATTTCAAGATCACCCTCTGTTTTAACCGGTTCACCATCCATATGTACACATAAATGTCCTTGACAGCGGACAATGATGTGTCGTCCTCTGTAACATTCCACATATTTTGATTTCATAATGCTTTTTACCAGCAAGCGGTACGCGATCTCAAATACTATAAAAAACGGGAATGGTTTTATAATGACAATATCGAGCAATCCATCGTCACTTAAGGCTTTAGGAGCTATATATACATTGTTTCCGTACTGTGATGAATTTGAAATACTTATCAAAAATGCCTCTCTTTCAATACTTTTGCCATCAATTTCAAGAATGTACTTTTCTGGTTTGTACTTTATAAGCTGAGCAGCTGTCATTCCAAGATAAGTTAAGGCACCTCTGTACCTGCTATGGCCGAATTTATGGGCAATATATGCATCATAGCCAATACCCGCACAATTTACAAATGTCTTTCCGTTGATTGTAGCGGTATCAATTGTTTTAATTTTTGCCCGGTTAATTATTTCAATTGCTTTCTTAGCATTCATTGGTATTTCAAGAAACCTTGCGAGTCCATTGCCGGAACCTGCAGGGATAATCCCCATCATTGTTGAGCTATGTAAAAGTGAACTGCTTACTTCATTAACCGAACCATCACCTCCAACAACAACAGCAATATCTATCCCGTCTTCAGAGCAATCCCTGCTCATTTCGATGGCATGGCCGGCTCTTTCAGTGCACATGATTTCATATGAATAAAGATCAGAATCCAGATAACGTTCAATCGCTTTCCTGATCTTTAAATTACGGCGCATCCAAACGCCGCTGTGTGGGTTAATAATGAAACGTATCGTTTTCATTTTCTTTCACATTGCCAGTTAATCCATGTCTCTTGCATTGCAAAAATAACATAATTCATCAGTTTAAAGCATGTTGAAGACTGTCGAATAAGAAAACATGTAATAATTCAGGTGGTCATCGGGTAATTCATGAATATGTTTGTCAGTCCTGATCTTAGTCTTTGAACTAGTCCGATATTGACTAGAACTAAGACAAAAACTAAGACTAAATGACGACTTTTCAGTCTAAAAGCCTACAGCCTAATTACCTGATATTTACAAATTATTTAGAGTCTGTCCATAATATTCAATTTTTTTATTAACGAATATCGATTAACGATTTTAGATTTTTGATGTTATCATTAAATCAGATGATTACATTTACTTCATAAATCAGAAATCGTTGATCCTTGTTCTTAAATCAAAAAAGAATGACTTTATAGACAAACACTATTTAATTAAAAAATGTAAAATATCTGCATATCCGGGATTTTGATTTTTCATATCTTTACCATATGAAAACAAAACATCCTTTTGACAGGCTGATAAAAGGAATTGACTGCGAAATCAATTCAGAAAAATATATTGATGAAAAAGAGCCTGAACAGTTAAGAACAAAATATAAAATAATACGCTGACAATCTGACTAGAGTCTGTCCATAATATTCAATATTTAGATTGACGAATATCGATTAACGATTTAAGATTTTTGATGCTATCATTAAATCAGATAATTTCACATACTTGTTAGATCATATTAAAATCGATGATGTCCTTTTCCTCGACATTGAGACTGTTCCCCAATATCCCGTGCTGGATGACAGTCCTGAGATTTACAGGAATTTATGGGAAAAGAAAGCCAGGCACCTGGCGGACAAAACCGGGGAAATCAATGCAGAAGAACTTTACCACCGTGCCGGTATTTATGCCGAATTCGGGAAGATCATCTGCATTTCTGCAGGATTTATTAGAACTATTGATAATGAATTGAACCTTAGAATTAAATCATTTTACAGCGAAGATGAATTACAACTTCTCACGGGGTTCATAGATATGCTGAACAAAACATCGGCACGTAAGGAGGTGATCCTGTGTGCCCACAACGGCAAAGAGTTTGATTTTCCATACATCGCAAGGCGCATTTTGATAAAAGGACTGAAATTACCCAGGCAACTTGATCTGGCCGGGAAAAAACCCTGGGACGTACCTCACTTAGACACACTTGAACTTTGGAAATTCGGTGATTATAAAAGTTATACCTCTCTCGAACTGCTGACATCAGTGTTCAATATTGAATCACCAAAAAATGATATCGACGGCAGCATGGTTGCAGAGGTTTACTGGAAAGATCACGACCTGAGAAGAATTGTGGATTATTGTGAAAATGACGTTCTGGCAGTTGCCAGGTTATTCATGAAATTCAAAGGAATTGAACTGTTCAAGCCCGGAAATATTGAAAGTGTGACGGAATGATCCGGGCTGCAGCCATACAGCCCAACCTGGACGAGCCGGAACCAAACAAGAATCCGCCGTGGCAGAACAAATCTCAAAATACAAATAACAAATAAATATCAATTAACAAAATGACAAATTCAAAGTATTTTGTTTCCTATTTGATGTTTTGATATTGTTTATTATTTGTAATTTGTTTTTTGGATTTTTTTCCAAAACGTGACAAGATTTCAGAAATAAGCACCTAATAGCCTGACTTTCTATTACTTTCAGATTCCCCGACGATCTGCATTAATCGTGTGGCAAAAATAAAATCATTCAATTCCTTGTTGTTGGAATTCAGAAAGTTGTTCTTATCTCCTTCCCACCATTTTTTCCCCTGGTCGATAAAAATGATTTTATCCCCGATCTCAATCACCGAATTCATATCATGGGTATTAACTATGGTGGTAGTATTGAATTCAATGGTAATTTCCCTGATGAGTTTATCAATGAGGATGGCATTCTGGGGGTCGAGACCAGAATTAGGTTCATCAAAAAACAGGTATTTGGGCTTGATAGCAATAGCACGTGCAATAGCCACCCTTTTTTTCATACCTCCGCTCAGTTCGGACGGAAATAGTTTGTTGGCGTTGGTAATATTAACGCGATCGAGGCAGAAATTTGCCCGTTCAATCTTTTGGATAAGAGTCAGATCAGTGAACATATCGAGCGGATAGATCACATTCTCTTCCACGGTGATTGAATCGAACAGAGCTCCTCCCTGGAAAACCATACCTATCTGCTTCCTGATTTCTTTCCGTTCCCTGTTTTTCATCCTTGAAAAAACCACGGAATCATAAATGATCTCACCCATATCAACCTCAAAGAGTCCGACAATACATTTCAGCAGGACTGTTTTACCTGATCCGCTCTGACCTATGATCAGGTTTGTTTTACCTCTCTCAAAAACAGCAGATATGTCACTTAGAACCTGGTGTCCACCAAATTTTTTTGATATGTTCTTCAACTCTATCATGACAACAATAACTGCGTGAGCAAAAGGTTAAACAAAAGAATCAGTACTGTGCTGTATACCACAGCTTTTGTACTTGCCTTTCCGACTTCGAGCGCACCACCCACAGTATAATAACCCCAATAAGATGAAACAGTCGTGATAATGAAAGCAAATACTTCGGTCTTAATGAGTGTGTATGTGATATAGTAAGGCTGAAAATAATATTGCAGGCCATGCACATAATCTGTCACAGAGATTACATGAGTAAGGATGGTACCCCCAATCCAGCCTCCGGCAATACCAATAGTCATACTTATTATCACCAGGCATGGATTAATTAATAATGAAGCAATGATTTTGGGAAGGATCAGGAAACTGGCAGAGTTAATACCCATAATCTCAAGGGCATCAATCTGTTCGCTTACACGCATGCTTCCAAGTTCGGATGCAATATTTGACCCGACTTTCCCTGCAAGAATAAGGCTTACAATGGTAGATGAAAACTCAAGAATGATAGAGTCGCGGGTAATCATTCCGATGATATATCTGGGTATAAAGGGAGTGCTGATATTATACCCTGTCTGAATAGTGATTACTGCTCCGATGAAAAAAGATATGATCACAACAATTCCAACAGAACTGAGACCCAGTTTATCCAATTCTTTAATGATCTGGTTAAAATAGATCTTTGTACTTTCCGGTTTTGCCAAAGTTTTCTTCAGCATTAAGAAGTACTTGCCTATGTGGTAAATAAAACCCATTCAGTTGTTAGCCAAAAATATATTGCAATCAGCAAAGTTAAAAAAATACAGGTTATTTAGACTGTAGTCTGTCAGGGTACTCAAGAATAAGGCACTATTCCGTTTAATTATCAATAACCTAACCTGGACGAGCCAGAACCAAACAGAAAATCACAAATCTCAAAATACAAATAACAAATAAATACCAATCAACAAAATGACAAATTCAAAATAGTTTGTTTCGTATTTGATACTTTGATATTGTTTATTATTTGTTTTTTGTGATTTGTATTTTGGGTTTTTTTTTTGC
>JAPLDU010000124.1:18258-59642 GCA_026391255.1 Bacteroidia bacterium
TTGCCAAAACACATCAAGTTTTCAGAAATAAGATACTAAAATACTACTGTTTAAAAGCATATAGCCTTTAGGTCAGTGCTAAGATCAAAATATTATATCGTTATTATTCAATGTTTTACGTTTTGCATTTTGGCATTACATATTAATTGATTTCTTTTGAAGTAGAGTAAATTTAAATGATATATGATTAACGAAAATAATTTTTGTGTCATAATGGCCGGAGGAGTAGGAAGCCGGTTCTGGCCACTGAGCAGAAACTCAAGGCCCAAGCAGTTCATGGATATCCTGGGCACAGGTAAGACATTGCTTCAACAAACCTTTGACAGGTTTACCACTGTATGTTCATTAAAGAATATATATGTAGTCACCAGTTCGGAATATAAATCCCAGGTAATTGAACAATTACCGCAAATTCCTGAGGAGAATATCCTTCAGGAACCCTTTCGCAGAAACACTGCACCATGCATCGCGTATGCATGCTACCGCATCAAAGCGGTTCATCCATGCGCCAATGTTATTGTGGCGCCATCTGATCATCTCATCATGAAAGAAGACGAATTTCTTGACAAGATTAATGAAGCGCTTGAGTTCACGAAGGATAGGGACGCCCTGATTACTCTTGGTATCAAGCCCAGCCGTCCTGAAACAGGATACGGTTATATCCAGGTAAGTGAGGAAGATTCGAATCAGCCAAATGTCAGGAAAGTCAAAACGTTTACCGAAAAACCGAGTCCTGAACTGGCCAAAGTCTTCATGGAGAGTGGCGAGTTTTTCTGGAACTCCGGGATATTCATCTGGAATCTTAATTCAATTTTAAAAGCACTTGAAACCTTTCTGCCGGATATAAATACCTTATTTAAGAATGGAGTTTCTTTCTATAATACAAATGATGAAGAATCATTCATAAAGGGTACCTATTCAGAATGCAGAAATATTTCCATTGATTACGGTGTAATGGAGAAGGCAAAAAATGTGTATGTTCTTTGTTCTGATTTTGGATGGTCTGATCTTGGTACATGGGGTTCGCTATACGAACACAGCCCTCAGGACGATTCTGGCAATGCATTGAAAGGCAATAACATAATGATGTATCATTCCACAAATTGTATTGTCAATGTACCTGATGAAAAACTGGTCGTGATACAGGGTCTGAATGATTATATTATCGTAGAATCAGACGGTATGCTTCTAATATGCAGAAAGCAGGATGAGCAGCAAATACGGCAGATCGTGAATGAAATAAAAATAAAGAAAGGAGAAGAATATTTGTAACAGTCACACTGATTTGAATGATTCCTCCTAAATATATTTCATAAAGTTAAAAGTTCATAAAGTTTATAAAGTTTTGAAATACAATTAATTGCAAGGCGTTGAAATATTTTGGAAAATTTAAATTATAAATAATTGATTATTAGTTCCCTGCTTGTTACTTTCAACTTTCAACTTTAAACTTTAAGAACTCTTTTAATATTCCCAGAGATCATGTTCAGTTGTAAAAATCCAGTTTTTAATTCTTTCAGATTCCTGTACTGCACTGCTCCCTAATGAATACTCATTAATATCTCGGTTGTCATAAACATTAGACTCCTGAACTATGAAACTCGAGAATTTTCTTTTAAAGAAAACGTCGTCAAATGTACGGTGCTCAGCATCATTAAAGGTATTAAATACTTCGTGGTTGGCCAGCAGGGGTCTGAAATCATTGTAAGATATCCAGAAAAGTTTTTGCTGGGTGGCATTGTCATCACTTTCCTCTTCGTTGGTAGCTCCTGCGCCAATAGCCTGGCCTCCCTGCATATTCTGTGTCTGTTTGAAAAATTCACGAATAGGGCAAAGGGCAACGATGCGAACCTGCAGAGTAGAATATTTACGGTCAAAATACCAGATTTCCTTTACTATATATTGTTTCACCTCCGAAGTAGTCATTTCCTTATCAATAATTACCGGTTTTCTTTCGCCCGTTTCAATATCAATTGTATAGGTAGTATCTTTCCCTGCTCCTAATTTCTGGAGTATGTCAGTCCATGTGATGGGGGTTTTAAATTCATCACCAGGACCGCCATTGGCATCATAAGCTTTCATACTTTCATTTTTGATACCATAAAGCAGAAGATCAATAAGGCTCATTCTCTCACCAATTGGTCTGGTGGGATAATATAACGGATGATTGATATTTTCCCTCAGGTCGATTTTACGTTGAATCTCCTTTGACCACATTACATCTGCTTCCCGCAAATGAGGATATGGTACCGGTTTCCTGTTGACATCCCTTTCCTTAATATAAATGCCATTCAATACATTCTGTGCGGAGATAACTCCTGGCATCAAATTAATCAGGATGGCCGATATGCACAATAGAAAAATTAATCTTTTCATATTAAATTGTGTTAATTAATTCTGAACACAAGAGGCTGAAGGCTACGGGTTGTTTTATCCGGTCCTTTGGCTTTTATATCTTCAAAATAAATCTTATCACCTTTGCGAAGGTTTTTAAAAAGGGCGAGTTGCTGGTCGGTGAACTTGTTATTAGGGGAAGGATATTCCTGGTAATAATTTTTCACAACTGTTGAAACAAGAAATGAACTAACGGTAAAAGGCATTTCGAAATCAAAGTTCTCAATTTCAGCAGCTACACCATTCTGGGCCATCAGGAGATTTTTGGAAATAAATCCGCCACTCTGGCCTCCAACCTTTGCCATAGGGTCGGGTACTGTTTTAACCCTGAAAGATTTCTTCCCCATTTCTTTTAATTTGCCATCAATCTTTGCATTCACACTGATAAAAGTGCTGAGGCCTTTCATATCCACCTTATCCGGTCTGACAATCCAGCCACCGGTAGTTTTGGTGTCTTTAATAATAGATCCGTTGGAAAAGTTGGGAGTAATATTTTCAGAAGGAATACCCGGTACAGAAATATCTACAGGATTATCAACACCATAATAAAATACATTCATTTTTGCAGGTGAAACCACCACTCCGATTTCTGCCACCTGGTATTCTGCTTTAAAAGGATAATGATTTTCTCCTCCGCCGGGAGCTTTGTAGAAAATAAGTCCGCCCCACTTGATACTCGGGTTAACGGTCGATCCCGGTGCCTTAAACTTACCTTTACCATTGACTATTTCTAATGCTTTATAATCCTTGTCTTTCACACCTATCATATTATATTCAATGGTTCCATCTTTATGAATGGTTGAATCATATCTTCCAATAAATATTTCCGGGGTCTGGGTAGTATCAGATGCAGCAAGGAATACATCAGCTTCATAGCTTCCATCTTTAAAGATAAAATTTGACTTCGCCTTGACAATAGCTTCGAGTGAATTGAATTTGAAAGAGCTTGCATCTATTTGTTTGTACAAATAAGTGAGAAGGTCAGATTCACCATTCCTCACATCGCTTTGCATTTTGGAAAGCATGGTAATAACGGCGATCAGAGGCATCATTTCAAAGTGGCCAACCTCCCAGGAAATAATATCCGTTCCACTGGCCGGAGGATTTGCAGTATTCAGGTTATTTTTGATTGATTCGATCAGTCCCTTGTCTTTCTGTGCGACCAGGCTGACGAGATAATCACGGTATTCATTTATTTTTTTCTTTAAGATATACGCTTTACCGTTTTTTTCTGATCCGATCATGATAACTGAAGGGTAATCCATATTGTCAGCCAGTTTGATGGAATCGGAATATACTTTATTGCCTTTAATAGCAGGAGCGTCTTTACCGTCAGCAGCCCTGACAATCTCTATTTTCAGATCCTGAATATATTTATAAAGATCTGCAGCGTGTTTTCTGACTTCGTCTGCCCTTTCTCTCCATGGTTTTACTTTAGTAGCGTTTTCCAGTTCAGCTTTCTGAAAGTTACCATATGTAGCATCATTCTTTGCAGAAAAGTTTTCAATAGTTTTTGATAATCCGGTTTCGACGACGGCAAATGCCATGATTGTTTCACGGGACACATTAAGAGCCAGTAGTGCCGTCAACACAAGGTACATCATCGATATCATCCTCTGTCTCGGGGTTTCCGGACAATTTTTAACAGCCATGCTAGGTCAGTTTAATATAATAATTAAATGAATGGAATAAAAGAGGTTATTTATTGTAGTTCATAGCTGAAAGCATATTGCCATAGATCTCATTCAATGCTTCAATCTTATTGCTTAGCTTTGCCATTTCCTCCCTGTACTTATCAGAATTCTGAACAGTACTCTTCAGGTTATCAAGCATTTTATCCAATCCGGCATAGGTTTCCTTCGATGATTTCAGGTAATCGCTGGTTCCCTGCAGTTGCATTTCATACACAGTATTCAGTGCTGACAGGTTTTTATTAAGATCACCCAACTGTGAATTATAGGAAGAGCTTCCCGAGGTAATGGCTGATAAATTATTCGATATAGTATCAGTAAGTTCTTTATAAGCCGTGGTTGATTCAGTAACCACGTGCATTGAATCAGCTGCAGCTTTAACATTTCTGGTATACTGAGCAGTGGCAGCAGTTGCTTCGGTTACCTCTGACATGGCCGATGCCGTTTGGCTTAATTTTGTGAAACCGGTTCCGAGTCGTTCAAGAACTTCCCTGGGTATTTCTGCTTTTTCCAATATTTTATTTGCGATATCTTCAGCAGTAACCATGTTTTCATGAGTACTCCTTTCTATTTCATTGTTTTCGCCCATCCCTGCCAGTTCAGGATAAACCAGCGACCAGTCATAATGCTCAAGCAGCGGTTCAAAAGCAGAAAAGAAGAAAATGAAAGCTTCACAACTAAGCCCGATCAACAACAGGTAAGAGGCTCCGGGATAGTGGTTGATTTTAAACAAAGCACCAAGAATAACAACTGATGCACCCCAGCCATAAAGCTTACTGGATAAAGCTTTATATACCCTACTTTCGGCTAATTCGTTTATATTCATAATAACAAAGACTTTAGAAATTAATAGTTATTTTTTAAGGTTAATAAATGTTTATTATTGATTATTAAAACTGAGAACCACCGGCATCATTGCGGTCGCGGCCTTCAAACGATCTTACACACCTGAAACCGATATATGATTTGGCAGTATCCTGGTATTCATAGGTACGTGAGCTGACCTGAAGATAATATCCGATATCCTTCCAGGAACCACCACGTATAATTTTACGTTTCAATGTAATCGGATCATTTGCCCTGGCATCATATTGATAATCAGGGTTAAGGTCATGGGTGAAACTATAGGCTGATTCTTCAAAGGCATTGTTTGTCCATTCTGCCACATTACCTGCCATATCATAAAGCCCATACTCATTTGGTTCGAAGCTACCCACGGCAACGGTGTATATACCACCATCGTCGGTATAATTTCCGCGCAAAGGTTTAAAGTTTGCAAGGAAACATCCTACATAATTACGGGTATAATAACCTCCCCAGGGATACATGGACAATTCGAGACCACCGCGTGCTGCATATTCCCATTCTGATTCGGTTGGTAAGCGGTAATCCTGGACAAAAGTACTTCGGTTGGCGGCAAGGTAACCATTTAAATACTGTGTTCTCCAGCGGCAGAAAGCAACGGCCTGTTTCCAGCTGACACCTACCACGGGATAATGGTCGTAGGCAGGATGCCAGAAATACATATTGGTCATTGGCTCGTTATATGAATAGGTAAAGTCATTAATCCAGCAGAGGGTATCAGGATAAACATTGATCTGGTCGGTCATGATAAATGCCGAACGGTCTTTTACATCTACTTTGTCGCCTTTTTCATTGATTACTTCACCGGTATATTTCCCGGTCTCATAATTATAATGATGTCTTGACTGGCCTTCAAAATCGAATTTTTTAGCAGCCTGACGGAGGTCAATCCACCAATATTTATAATTCAGCTTTCGGGTATCAAGTTCCTTACGACGATAGAAGCGTTCATTTTTTGGCAGGTAAAGATCGCTGATTGCTGTTTGCACTTCAGGATCAGACCACCTGATCTGTTCATCCCAATTGATAAAAGGAGGATCAATTTCCTCGCCGTTTTTATCCTGGGAGATCAGAAATTCCGGTTTTTCTTCACCAAGTTTCAGGCGGACCAATGAATCGCGAACCCAATAAACAAACTGACGGTACTTATTATTTGTAATTTCAGTTTCATCCATCCAGAATGGGGCTATAGAAACGGTTTTTGCCTGAGCAGTCATTGCCCATGGCACATCCTGATCACTAGGACCCATGTTATAGCTTCCCTGTTTAATGAAAAGCATTCCATAGGGGTCGGCTGAGTACCATTTTTCACGGTTCTGGACCCCTGTAAGTTCTCCATTACCGTAATTTCCGCAGCTTGTTAAGATTGCCAGGAAAATGCTTAAATAAAACAAGTTTCTCATAATACCTTGGTATTTATTTTGCAAAGATAAATGTTTCTTCTTATTAATGTTTCCAGTTTAATATCCATTCTGACTTGGTCTTGCCCTGTTCACGGCTGATCTGGAAGCAATATCCGACAAATGCTTCAAAAGCTCCGCTGGAATATGTTCCTATATCAGAAGTGGTAAAGTCATAAGCCATCCCTATTTTGATTCCGTTTACCAATTCCATTCCGATCATGGCGGTGTAGGCATCTCCTACCCTGTAGGACACACCGCCCCAGAACTTATTGTCGTATAACAAGTTCATATTAAAATTCATCTGGGTCACGGATCCGTCGCTTTGAATGAAAGCGGAAGGGATAACCTGGAATAATGGATTGGGCATTTGAATGTTATATCCGGTTGTAAAATAATAATGACGTGTCATATAAACTTTTGCCTTCGTAAGGTCAAGGGTCGGTTCGTTCAGATGGGTAGAAGAAACACCCAGATAAAATTTATCAGTACGGTAATAGGCGCCAAGGTCAAAATTAAAAGCCATGGCGCTTTCATCATTAGGTATAAGGGGGTCACTGCTGGGAGTCGAATTTGCACCGCCTGTTGTCCAGTCAGTATTAACCAATGCTTTGTTAAAAAGCCCGAGATTTAAACCCAGTCCTAATTTTCCACGTCCTATCTTCATCAGGTAGGCATAGGTAAGATTTAATGCAAGATTTTTTTCAAATCCGATATTATCAGTAACAATGGTAAGACCAACAGCGCTTGGAACAGACTCTAACTGAGTAAGGGGTGCATTGATATTAAAGACTTTTGTGGAGGGATGACCAGCCAGTCCCATCCATTGCTCACGGATCAGCGCATAAGCACAGATCCTGTCACCAGATCCTGCTGCACCGGGGTTGATTGCCGGAGTATTAAACATGTTCTGGCTATATTGGGGATCCTGCTGAGCAAAGGCAGTGGATAGTATAAACAAAAGAATACCTGATGAAAGCGCTTTTTTCATACCAATTTTGTTATATCTCTTATTTTTGCATTGTATATCAGAATACAAGAGGGTAAAGAAAAGTAAATTTTTATTATTGACCAAATTTTATTAACATCAATAAGTTAATAATTAAAAGCATTTTGGGATATTATCCTGATTTTCAATATTAAAATTAACGAATATTTTTTTAACATATTTTAAAGAAATCAAAAATTTATCGTAATAATCAGCTTTAGCCGAGTTTCTGATATGTTTTCCAAAGCCTGTCCGGTAATTCACCATTGCAGGTCTTTTCATAATCCTCGTAGGAACACGAAACCAGCATTTTCTTCTGATTGTCACCGATACCATAAATTATCTCAAGCCACCAGTTACCCGTTTTATTGCTCTTATAAAAGGTAATCTCCTGGTTTATTTCTTCAAATCTCACGTGGTATTTTGAAAAATGATCAGAAGAAATAAGCGGTGTATCATCTGGGCGGTTTGCGATGCCTTCGATAAAATGCCAGGCGATTTGTGCTGCCAGGGAAGTTGTCTGATCCTGCCTGTCATAATCGGGATTTACCCCGAAAAGGCCAAATACCGAGCAACGATTACCCAGTCCTGCAAAACGTGCGATCTGGCATGCTTCCTCCGCGTATAATCCGTTTGGTGACGGGTCTGAATTACCAGGTGCATCTGACTGCCTTACGGAGCTGATATTAAAACTTAACAAATCAGTATCCCTGAGAACGGGTTCAATGGAAAAAATATCCCTGCGCAGAGTTCCCAGTCTGTAAGCATCAAAATACAGCTTTGCCATCAGATCGGTTTCTTCTGATGAAACCAGGTAATTCTGGTAGCCGATTACAGATATATTAAAGAGATACCGTGATTTTTCGAGAACAATACGGCTGATATATGAATCCTGCATGTTCCCATTGGAATTATCCCCAATACCTATTGCCGAATCAACGGAAGTGATATTCACTGGTTTTTTAAGGCTGGCAAAAGCCATGAATACAGCATATGTCAACTCCCGGGTACCGCCCAGGATTAATGGTATAATATTGTTTTCGAGAAGAGCATGAATTATTTCCCTCAGGGCAGCATAAGAATCGCTGATTGACCTGCCGGGTTTCAAATTACCAAGATCAATGACAGACGGCATGTTTGCCGGACAGAATAGTCTGAGCAGTTTACCGCGGATCAGGTCTGGAGCTTTGGAGCAACCGGTATTCTGGGAATTGCGATCTTCCGGCACACCGATAAGTGCAATACGGTAAAGTTTCAGATCAGTACTCCCCTCTGAAGGATTAAAAAAATGAATGTGCCTGCATAATCTGTGATCCTGTAAACCGGCCTGGTGATCAATATCTGAACTAAGTAAATATGGTTCAAGATAATCCAAAAATATTTCCAGAATTTTTTCCAAAAATGATAATTGAAACGGTTATGTTTTCCTTTTCTTTTTGCTTTTTGGTTCAGGAGCTTCGCTGATTATTTTCCTGCAATCTTCCACCGTCAGCTGATTGAAATCTGTTTTTGAAGGAAGCTTGTAATTGTTCTTGTTAAAGTAAAGATATGGACCATACCTTCCGTTCAGTATTTTCATTTCATCATCTTCTGGAAAACTTAGCAGCACTTTGTTTTTTTCAGCCTCCCTGCGTTGTTCAATAATAACAATAGCTCTTTCAAGTTCAATGGTACGCGGTTCATCGACCCCTCTTTTCATCGAGTAAAATTTATTCTGATGTTTGATATAAGGGCCGAATTTTCCAATTCCGACGATCACATCCTTATCTTCGAATAACCCAATGTTCCGGGGAAGTTTAAAGAGTTCAAGCGCTTCATCAAGGGTGATGGTTTCGATACGCTGGTTTTTAAGCAGGGCGGCAAAACGCGGTTTCTCCAAATCAGAGTCTCCAATCTGGGCCATCGGACCGTACCTTCCAATCCTGACAAATACAGGCTTGTCTGTCCCAGGTTCAGTACCAAGTTGACGCCTGCCTGTTGTAATTTCAGAATTCTCAGTTGTGTCTTCAACTTTTCGATGAAATTCTTTGTAGAATTTTTCAATCATTTTATTCCACAAAAGTTCCCCTTCGGCAATTTCGTCAAATTCTTTTTCGACAGTAGCAGTAAAATTGTAATCGAGAATATCCCTGAAATGTTCGATCAGGAAGTCATTAACAACACTTCCGATATCTGTGGGAAAGAGTTTCGATTTTTCCACACCAACTTGTTCTGACTTTTTTTCTTCTTTTATTTTATTGTTTTTCAGCGTAATATAATCATATTCCCTGCGCACACCCGGCCTGTCTTCTTTTACCACATATTCTCTCTGCAGAATAGTTGAAATAGTAGGTGCGAAAGTGGAAGGCCTTCCAATGCCCAGCTCTTCCATTTTTTTCACAAGGCTTGCTTCGGTGTAACGGGCTGCACGCTGTGTAAACCTTTCGATAGCCAGGATATTATTGATAGTGGGCTCATCATTGACTTTCAAAGCCGGTAAAATTTCTTTGCTTTCCTTTTTTTCATCATCTGTAGATTCGAGATATACCCTGAGGAACCCGTCAAATCTTATCACTTCGCCTGTAGCGACGAATGTTTCGTCAGTTGTAGAAATCCGGATTACAGCAGTTGTTTTTTCAAGTTCTGCGTCCGCCATCTGCGAAGCGATGGTTCTTTTCCAGATTAGATCATACAGGTTTTTTTCAGGATTTGTTCCGTTAATGCTCTCATGTTCAAGATAAGTCGGTCTGATAGCTTCGTGTGCTTCCTGGGCACCTTTGGTCTTTGTCTTGAACTGTCTGGTTTTAACATATTTTTCACCTAGTAATTTAATCACTTCTTTTTTGGCAGAACCCAGCGCCAGGTTCGACAGGTTCACCGAATCAGTACGCATATAGGTGATCTTTCCTTCCTCATATAGTTTCTGCGCAATCTTCATGGTCTGACTTACCGAAAACCCAAGTTTCCTGCTGGCTTCCTGCTGAAGAGTAGAAGTTGTAAACGGAGGGGCTGGTGATTTTTTTGTCGGTTTGGTGGTGACTTCTGTGATCTGGAATTTTGCATTCCTGCATTTTTCCAGTAACCGAATCGTTTCTTCTTTTGTTTCAAATCTTTTCGAAAGGTCAGCTTTGAATTCCACGGTATTTCCATTGACATCCAGCGTTTCGAAAGTAGCAGTGACCTTGTACCATGGTTCAGAAGCAAAGCCTTCAATTTCTCTTTCACGTTCAACAATGAGGCGAACTGCTACTGACTGCACTCTTCCGGCTGAAAGAGCAGGTTTTACTTTTTTCCAAAGCAAGGGCGACAGCTCAAAACCCACCAGCCTGTCGAGTACCCTGCGGGCCTGCTGGGCATTTACCAGGTTCAGATCAATACTCCTGGGATGCTGAATGGCTGCTTCAATAGCATTCTTTGTTATTTCATGAAAAACGATCCTTCTGGTGGACGCTTTATCTAATTTCAGAGCTTCAGCCAGGTGCCAGGCAATGGCTTCTCCTTCGCGGTCCTCATCGGAAGCAAGCCATACGATCTTTGCTTCAGAAGATAATTTCCGCAGATCAGCTACCAGTTTTTTCTTTTCCGGAGATATCTCGTATAAAGGTTCAAAGTTATTTTCTATGTTAATACCCAATTTTTTCTTCGATAAATCACGGATATGACCATTGCTTGATTTCACAAGGAATTTATTTCCGAGAAACCGTTCAATAGTCTTAGCTTTTGCCGGTGATTCAACGATTACCAAGTTTTCAACCATGCTCATATGTTCTAAAAAGAATTCCGCAAAGTAAGCTAAAACCATTCCGAAGTTCAAAATTATCATTCCAAAAAAAACTATGCCTTATCTGTAAAATATTTTATAATTGCCTTATATAATATACTTTACAGTCGATTTAGTTTAGAAAATTAATAGCCAGCAACAACAGTTACCACGAATCATTAAAATTTTTTACTTTGAAATCTCAATTTGTAACTATTCAGGTTGTTTATACTGTAGACTTTTAGGAGTGATGAATTATGAGTTATGAATTATGAGTAATTACCTAACCTGGATGAGCCAGAACCAAACAAGAAATCGCAAATCTCAATCCGCCGTGGCGGAACAAATAACAAATAAATATCAATCAACAAATAACAAATTCTAAACCTGTGTATGATCTGGAAGAACGGACTTTTCAGTTTGCAAAGCGAGTAAGATTACATATAAAGAAACTTCCAAATAATATCGCGAATATTTCGTATTTGAATTTTTGATATTGTTTATTATTTGTTTTTTGTGATTTGTTTTTTGGATTTTTTTGCCAAAACGCGTCAAGATTTCAGAAATAAGATATTAATGCTTAATGCCTATTGCCTGATTATTCTACTCAATAAAAATGAAAAAATATGCACGAAGATTTTTTAAAGATCAAAGCAGCCGTTGAAAGCTGTACATTATGCAGCCTTTCTGCCACACGGACAAATGCTGTATTTGGGATGGGGTTTCCTGATGCTGAGATAATGCTGATTGGTGAAGGACCGGGGCACGATGAGGATGTAAAGGGCTTGCCATTCGTCGGTCGATCGGGGCAATTGCTGGATAAAATTCTGGAAGCATGTGGTTTCAACAGGAAGGATCATGTATTCATCGCTAATATTGTAAAATGCAGGCCTCCTGAAAACCGCGTACCCACACCCCTGGAAAGAGAAACCTGTATTCCCTACCTTCATAAACAAATAGAAATGATTGACCCAAAAATAATTGTCCTGCTTGGTGCTACGGCCTTACAAGGACTGATTGACCCGGATGCAAAGATCACCAGACTGCGCGGAAACTGGTTGAACTGGAACAATCGTCTCGTTATGCCTACTTACCACCCATCAGCACTATTACGTACACCGGGCCTGAAAAAAGATGCCTGGGAGGATTTTAAAAAAAGTGGTGGGGAAATACAGGGAACTTGTAAATCCTGATCACTATTCGGCTCATTGTTAGCTGCAACTTTTTTGTACTTTTGCAACCGTTATAATAAAAAAGCATGGATACTAAAAAATTAAAATTTAATTCAAAACTGATTCATTCAGGGGATTTTAAGGATGAATTCGGAAGTGCAGTAACACCCATTTACCAGAGTTCCACTTTTTCGTTCAGGGATGCACAACAGGGTGCTGATCTTTTTGCCGGTAAGGAAAAAGGGTACATATACACACGCATCGGAAACCCAACCATTGATGCACTGGAAAACAAACTTGCCGAATTGGAAAATGGTTACCGCGGCATTGCCCTTTCATCGGGGATGGCTGCTGTAAATACTGTTTACATGACATTTCTTGAAAAAGGAGGACATTTGTTAAGTACAGCAGCAGTATATGGCCCAAGCAGGGGAGTCATTGAAAGTCACTATGCCAAATTTGGCGTGGAATTTTCATTTATTGATACTTCAGATACCAGCCAGATTGAAAAAGCGATCAGATCCAATACCAAACTTCTGTTTATTGAGACTCCTTCCAATCCTACCATTCAGATTACCGATATACGCAAAGCATCGGAAATAGCTCATAAATGTGGTATTCCCGTAGTTGTTGACAATACTTTTTCAAGCCCTTACCTGCAGAAACCCCTTGACCTTGGCGCTGATGTTTCCCTTCATTCTCTTACCAAATTTATTAATGGTCATGCTGACATTGTGGGAGGAGCTCTGATCGCAAAAGACGAAAATTTGTATAACCGTTTACGAAAAACCATGGTTTACCTCGGTTGCAATATGGATCCCCACCAGGCATATATGGTCATCAGAGGTGTAAAAACCCTTTCACTGCGAATTGACCGTGCACAGGAAAGTAGTATGAAAATTGCCACATACCTTGAAAAGCATCCTAAAATAGCATGGATCAGGTATCCCGGATTAGCATCATATCCCCAGCATGAGCTTGCACTGCAACAAATGTCAGGATTTGGCGCCATGATGAGCTTCGGGGTAAAAGGTGGCTTTGAAGCCGGGAAAAACCTGATGGATAATGTTAAATTAGCAACACTGGCTGTATCACTTGGAGGAGTTGAGACCCTGATACAGCACCCTGCTTCCATGACACATGCATCTTTACCGGTAGAAGCGCGTCTGTTATCAGGCATTACCGACGAATTAGTCAGGTACTCGGTTGGAATTGAAGATGTGGAAGATTTGATCGCCGATCTTGAACAAGCCTTGGATTGTGTCTGAGTTTAGACGATGAAACAGGAATTGGAAAATTTGAGAATGTGAGAATGTGAAAATGATCAGTTATAAATATGTTATTGTCCTGCTGATACCTGATTATTCACTCATAATTCATCACTCATCCTGATACCCGATACTTGATACCTGATACTTGATACTTGATACTTGATACCTGAAATCTCATGGTAAATTTTATTGAAGAGCTTAGCTGGAGGGGCATGATACACGATATTATGCCCGGAACAAAAGAGCAGCTTGAAAAAGAAATGACTACCGGTTATGTCGGGTTTGATCCGACTTCTGATTCATTGCATATTGGGAATCTTGTTTCGATCATGATGCTTAAACACCTGCAGCTTGCCGGACATAAACCCATTGTGCTTGTCGGCGGAGCTACCGGGATGGTTGGTGATCCATCAGGAAAAAGCGAAGAAAGAAATTTACTTGATGAAGCTACATTGCGACATAACCAGGAATGTATACGCAAGCAATTACTGAAATTCCTTGATTTTGAAAATGACCATCCAAACCATGCCGAACTGGTCAATAATTTCGATTGGACAAAAGATTACAGTTTCCTTGCTTTCCTGCGGGATATTGGTAAGCATCTGACTGTAAACTATATGTTGGCTAAAGATTCAGTAAAGAAGAGACTGGAAACCGGACTTTCATTTACCGAATTTTCATATCAGCTTTTACAGGCATTTGATTTCTACCATCTTTACAAAACAAAGAACTGCCGGCTTCAAATGGGCGGTTCCGACCAGTGGGGCAATATTACTTCGGGCACTGAGCTGATCAGGCGTATGGCAGGCGGCGAGGCATTTGCACTGACCTGTCCTCTGATCACCAAATCAGATGGCGGAAAGTTTGGCAAGACGGAAGAAGGAAATGTCTGGCTTGACCCGAAAAAAACATCACCCTATAAATTTTACCAGTTCTGGATGAATGTATCAGATGTGGATGCGGAAAGGTATATTCGTATTTTCACTTTATTGCCGGGTGACATGATCGAAAAATTGATTGCACAGCATAAAGAAGCTCCTCACCTCCGTCTTCTTCAGCAAACCCTTGCAAGGGAGATTACTATCCTGGTTCATTCTGAACATGACTTCCAATCAGCTTTCGAAGCTTCTCAGATATTATTCGGGAAAGGAACCGCCGAAACACTGACAAAATTGGATGAAGAAACATTTCTTTCAGTTTTCGAAGGAGTCCCATCTTTTGAAGTAGCTCTCTCAGAATTTGAAAGCGGGATCAGACTTACTGAACTGCTGACGGTTAAAACACAGGTATTTGCCTCAAAGGGAGAACTCAGGCGTATGCTCGATGGTGGCGGATTGAGCATTAACAAAATTAAAGCTGATAACCAGGATATGCTGATAGCCAGGAACATGCTGATCAACCAAAAATATATCCTGGTACAGAAAGGAAAAAAGAATTACTATTTGATAGAAGCTGTGAAAAGAAATAGTTTATAAAGTTAAAAGTTATAAAGTTTATAAAGTAAAAATACCCGTGTTTCTACTTATTTATCGGCGACTTTTTACTTTCAACTTTATGAACTTTAAAAACTTAGTTACATTTACAGGTAATAACAGAAGTAAATTACATCATTTGAACCCGGTCATAAATTATATTAAAACGAAATTTATTTATTACATAAATATTGTTTAATCCACTAAATATCATTTGTTTATTTTCGTAAATCGTTCCGCCTCAGGCGGATCGTAATTCGTAATTCGTCATTTTAAAATTAATATAATATTATGCCAGAAAATTCAGAAGTGAACTTTAATTTCAGCTCGGTGGAGCTGTTTAATTTTATTTTGAAAAAATTTAAGCTGCTTGCAATCATAACCATTGCAGGAGCGGTCATTTCCATCATTGTATCGTTTTCAATAACGCCCAGGTTTAAAAGCAAGGTGATCATGTTTCCGGCTTCTTCATCCTCAGTGTCCAATGATTTATTGACAAATAATCTCGGATCAAAGAATATTCTGAAATTCGGCAGTGAAGAGGAATCCGAACAGATGCTGCAGGTATTGTATTCAGATGAGGTGAGAAGCAGGATCATCAAAAAGTTCCACCTGATGCAGCATTATGATATTGACTCTACTTCACAATTTCCTCTGACAAAACTTTATGAAGAGTACAAGTCGAATATTTCGTTCCGAAGGACGGAATATTTATCTGTGGAGGTGGAAGTACTGGATCCTAATCCGCAGATGGCGGCTGACATAGCAAATGAAATTGCAGCTCTTACTGATACTGTGATGAACAGGATGCAAAAAGAGCGTGCAGGGCTTGCCCTGAAGCTGGTTGGAGGGGAATATACCAGCCTGTCCAGACAGATAACCGCAATGGAAGATTCCCTCGGGCAGATACGGAAAAAAGGCATCAATAATTACGAAACACAGGCACAGGTATATAACAGCGCCCTGGCGGAAGCAATTACCAAGGGCAACAACGCAGCTGTAAAAGCCCTGCAGCAGAAGATTGATACCTTGTCGAAATATGGGGGCGCATATGTATCATTGAGAGACCGGCTGATTTATGAGACTGAAAGAATAAGTCATCTGAAAGCCAAGTATCTTGAAGCTAAAATAGATTATGAACAAAAGCTGCCGCATAAATTTATAGTTGATCGTGCTGTAAGAGCTGAAAAAAAATCCAAACCCGTCCGATGGCTGATCGTATCATTATCGACCCTGGCCACCTTTGTCTTTTCCCTCATAGTTCTGATCGTGCTGGATGCATTAAAGAATAAATTCAGGTTATTTTCCTGAATTAATAAGTCTTATAAATACAATAGAAATACAGTTGAAATACATTGAAATAAATAGAAATACAGTTGAAATACATTGAAATAAATAGAAATACAATAGAAATATATAGAAATTATATGGAAATAAATAACTGTAATTCATGTCATGACAAACTTTATAAACTTTACGAACTTTATGAACTTTATAAACTTTATAAACTTTATAAACTTTTAACTTTATAAACTCAGTCATTCATTTGCAGGCTGCAATAACCAAAATACATGGAAGATAACAGGCTTAATATCATTTACTATAAATATGCCTTCCTGTTTATTCTGGTGAATGCTTTTTTTATTTACACCGAATCCATCTATTTTGCGCTTATTCCATTAATACTGGCTATTATATTGTCAGCTTTTTTCGCATTGGATAAAATCATCCTGTTCATAGTATTTTTTGTACCTGTTTCAATACCATTAAGAGAATTTGTATCAAACCTCCCGATCGATTTTTATATTCCCACTGAACCCTTGATAGTAGGGGTTCTGCTTGTATTTATCCTGAAGATATTATATCAGCGCAAATTTGAAAGGTCCATTATTCGACACCCGGTAACAATAGCGATATTTGCCAATCTTATATGGATATTCGTGACATGCATGACCAGCAGCATGCCGGTTGTATCATTTAAATTTCTTGCAGCACGCTTATGGTTTATAGTTGCGTTTTATCTGTTAGGTACATTACTTTTCAGGGATTTCGAAAACACAAAAAGATTTATCTGGCTGTATGTCAGTTCGTTCATTATCGTTATTTTCTATACTCTCAACCGGCAGTGGGATTTTGGGCTTTTCAACCAGGAAGCTGCCAATTTTGTGGTGAATCCTTTTTTCAGTGATCATACTTCTTACGGAGCCATGCTGGCAATGTTTCTTCCTGTACTATTCGGGTTTGCCACTGCATCTGATTATTCATCAAAATCCAGGTTCCTGATTTGGGTGGTGATCGCAATTTTTATCACTGCCTTTGTATTTTCTTATACCCGTGCGGCCTGGCTAAGTTTTGCAAGTATGATTTTTATCTGGTTAATTATTAAACTGAAGCTAAAGTTTAGTATAATTATACTCCTCATTACAGGGCTGGTCGTTGTATTTTTTATATACAAGACTGATGTACTTATCAAACTTTCTCTTAATAAGCAGGATTCATCGAAGAATATGGAGAAACACCTCGAATCGATGGCTAATGTATCAACAGATGCTTCAAACCTTGAAAGGTTAAACCGCTGGAGTTGTGCCCTTCGTATGTTTGCAGAAAGACCTGTCTTTGGCTGGGGTCCCGGGACTTATATGTTCCAATATGCACCATTCCAGCGCAGTTATGAAAAAACGTATATCAGTACAAATGCAGCCAACAGGGGCAATGCTCATAGCGAGTACATAGGACCTCTTGCCGAGTCAGGTTTTTTGGGAACACTGACATTCCTGGCAATTTTAGCAACAAGCGTTTATACAGCACTGAAAGTTTACCGGCAGACAAAGATAAAAGAAGAAAAGATGTTGTCGTTATGCCTGATGCTGGGGCTTTTCACTTATTTCATACATGGGTTTCTGAACAATTTTCTTGATACTGATAAAGCATCAGTTCCTTTCTGGGGTTTTATTGCCATGATCGTGGCAATGGATGTTTTCCATAAGCCGGAATCCAACAAAGCAAATTTATTGTAATCGATATAAGAACACCGATTAACGAATTATGATTTTAGATGTGACTTAAATCTTTTAAAAATATTTTCTGAATCTTAAATCGTTAATCATTATTCGTAATTCAGATTAATAAAACCGCCGGGAAGAGTCTCCCCGGCGGTTTGCAGCATAGAAACGAAAGAAATTTATCTCCTGAAGCCACCTTTATTGAAAGGGCGGGGCTTTCTTTCTCCTTCAACCTTGGGACGTGCTTCGCTTACTACAATGTTTTTCTGGTCGATTTCCTGCCCATTAAGGGAGTTAATCGCTTCCTGGGCTTCCTCGTCATTTGACATTTCAACGAAACCAAATCCTTTACTCCTGCCGGAATATTTATCCCGGATGATCTTTGCTGATAAAACTTCTCCGAATTCTTCAAAAAGTTCTTTCAGACTTTCGTCACTTGTTTTAAAGTTGACGTTACCTACGTAAATGTTCATAGAAAAAAAATTAAAAAATTAAAAAATAACAGCAAATGTGTGAGCAGCCAATTATGCTAAGGAATTAATACACCTTCTTAAAATTGGAAATCACATATATTACAGTACAAAAGTAAACTAATTTTATTCACAAAAAATTCTTTAACAATTTTTTATGAAACAATTGTTCATGAAATTGCATGTTTCGTAGTCGGCTAATTCTAATCTGAGACCTGCAGGTAATAAGTCTGCAAGTCTGTAAATTTGTATCTTTCCGCTTTATTCAAATTGCCTGTCCGTCTGATAAGTAATTATTATTATAAATCACTAACATCCGACAAATTTAAATATTTCGTTCCTACGGAACTTGATTTTCAGGATCAATTTATTTTCTACCAATATATTATCCCTACGGGATAGTCACGTAGTGACTTAATATCGGTAGAAATATTGTTCTCGGGAAACATAAGCCGGTGGGCGAAATATTCATCATACCTGGTAATAATGAAGAGTTGAAACATTTCAAAAAAGTCATACCGGACAGTAATGATAATAACGGGTATGTACCCCAGGGCAAGCCCTGGACCCAAAGTTCCGCAGCAGAGCTACGGGATATTTACCCTCCGACTTTGTCGGTATGATTCGACTTAAAATTTTCAGTTCACTTTGTTCCTGAAAATTTAGTCTCATGAATAAATTAATGTTTAACGGTTTGTTATTTTAAATTAGTTTTGTTTTAAATTTAAAAATGAAAATATGGAATCCAACCAAGTAAAAAGTCATATCAGCAAGCAGGAGTTTGATGAGGACAAAGGCTTTCCTGCAGGTGTATTAAGAGATGATTTGTTTGAGTTTATCAAAAAGGAATATCCTGATCTGAAGCCTGACCATTTCATTACAATGGAAGAGCTGAACATATACCGCCGGAAATTGCTGACTTCCCTTGTAAGCCAGGAGTTGGGCGAAGTGACCAAACTCGAGGAGGATGTGCTGGATTCAATTCAACATAACCGCCTATTATCGGAAAATATTGAACCAGATATTGAAGAGCACTTTACATTCGGGCAAAGAATTGCAGATAAGATCGCTGAATTCGGTGGTAGCTGGACTTTTATCATCAGTTTTTTTGTATTCTTTTCCATATGGATGATTATCAATATAATAGCATTTTCTACGCATCCTTTCGATCCTTATCCTTTCATCCTGCTGAACCTGATCCTATCCTGCCTGGCAGCAATCCAGGCGCCAATCATCATGATGAGCCAAAACAGGAAGGAACAGAAAGACCGCCAGCGCAGTGAACATGATTACATGGTAAACCTGAAGGCAGAACTTGAGATAAAATTACTCAACGAAAAAATTGATCATCTGCTGATTTACCAGAACAAACGCTTTCTTGAGATCCAGCAGATACAGGCAGATTTCCTGGAGGATATTTATGAGGAAATCAAAAAGAATCCGAAGATTTGAGGATTTGAAGATTTGAAGATTTGAAAATGAAAAAACTATTATCTGAAATAGTTAAAATATTGGAATTTATGAATATAGAAAATGTAAAAAAAATTTCACGTCATTCTCATTTGTTTTTTAATAATTCATTATTTCAATCGCACTATAATTAAATCATTCATCCTCAAATTTTCAAATTTTCAAATCTTCAAATCTCATTATTGTCTTTCAGGGCTCACCTCAACATCAACCAGTTCTATCCTGCGCTCGCGGGCTGCGGATGGACTGTACACCGAATTTCTCAGGTCATGGATATCATCACTAACTGTAGGGTTGGCGACTGATTTGCCAAAAGCCAACAGTGTCAGTTTAAGCCTGCCATTCCGGATATAGGTTTGAAAAGCATGGTTATCATAGCTAAGCAAATAATTTTGCAGGCAATCGATTCTCCGTTTTGAGAGTAATTCATTGTATTCAACGGTATTCAACGGACTGGCATAGGATTTCAACGTAATTCTGACTGTCTGGCCTTTTTCCAGCAGTTCGAGTAATACCGGCAGGAATCGTAATAATTTGTCCATTCCCTTTTCGGCCTGGTCAATAAAGAAAGAATTTATTTCATCTTCTGCAGTGGTCTTTTCTGATCCTTTAAGACCATCAGAATAACCAGACCTGTATTCTTCCGTTTTGTGCATGTAATCATCGTAGAGCACATCGTAACCGGAACGTGTGGTGGAATCCGTACTTTTAGGGTCCGGCTGATCGTTATCAAAATATAGATTGAGAGGTACAAGTTCTTTTGCCTGGTGAATGTAATCCCCGAGAATCCTGGCCTCTTCGGCTTTTCTGCGTTGCATTCGGACGGAATCGTTGCGTGAGAAAGGAAGCCGGTAGGTATAAATATCGTTACAGCAAGTGGCATCTGCTGCTTCAGAACCGGCTCCCCTGTTCGAAACAAAATACACATTTCTCGAAACAGGATTGAACCAATAATAAAGATCATCGGCGCTTGAGTTGATGGGTTTACCCAAATTGACCGGTAATTCCCATTTACTGAAATCCCCTTTTGACCTGAAAATATCAAATCCCCCAAGTGCAGCATGCCAGGTGGAACTGAAAAACAAAACTGTATCAGCTCCATAATAAAAAGGTGTGACCTCATCATCTATTGAATTGATCATATCGCCGGCATTGACGGGCTTTCCAAAGCTACCATCAGGATTTACCGGTGAGTACCAGATGTCGTATTTGCCTTTCCCTCCCTGGCGGTCGGAAGCAAAAATGAGTTTCCTGCCAAACGGAGTTGCAGCAATACAAGGTTGAATATTATTCGCAGCAGGGTCATTGATTTCAGCCGGTAAGGCATGGATATTTATCCATTGTCCATTTACCAGACTGGCCTGGTAAATCTTACACTTTTCATGATTATCATGTATCGGACAACGGCTGAAATAAGCAGTGGATGATTCCTGATCAAAACTGAGGTTTGCATTTTGATATAACGGAGAATTCAATGGCTGACCGGCAGAAAGCGCCTTCTGCCAGTTATTATTCATTTTTTTCGAAACAAAGATATTTGCATTGAAAACACCGGTATCAGCAGGGTTCAGAGGACGGAAACTTGCAAAGAAAAGTGACGAATCGGGCAGTTCTACAGCTCCGAACTCACTCCAGGGCGAATTGACAGTAGTATCCAGTTTTGTTACATTGAGGTCATCAACAGACACAGGATTTTCTGCAAGCTGTCCGCAAACGGTGGATTCGTACCTTGATTTGAGTATATAATACTGATATTCTTTATTTTGCCTGTAATTTCGATAAAAACGCTGAAAATTAATGGCGGCTTTATCATAAATTCCCTGGCTTTTCAGCATACATGCATACCAGAACAAGGCCAGAGGATAGTCCGGTTCATTATTTTTCAGAATATCCCTGTAAACACCGGCTGCATTTGTGTATTCCCGGTTCAGCCTCAGCGATTCGGCATATTTGAAACTTATCTCTGTAATATTGTTGTTCTTTTCAAGCGCTTTTTTGTAATATACCGATGCTCCTGAATAATTGCCACGTGCAAATTCCCTGTCGCCCGAGGTGATCCATGCTTTTACATTTTGTCCTGATAAAATTGTGATCTGACAAATCAGTAAAAGGCACGATACAAAGCTGATTCTTGCTGATCTGTTCATTCAGAAATACCGTTTAAATAAAAGTGGGACATTGTTTAAACGGGACAGGAGGCATAATTCTTCTGAGATTGAATATATATGCCATGCTGAATTCAAAGCCTCCCATGCCATTGCTTGCTCTTGTGAGGCTCGAAATATTGAAATCATAACTGATACCAATATTCACATTTTGATAATCGGCGCCTGTTTTAAGAATGATAGCATCACCCCAGCGGTTCCATCCGCCAAAATACAATGACTGCACAATCAGATTATTCAATGATAGTTTTGTCATTCCGCCCCAGGTGAATTCTCTCAGGACTCCCTGTTTTGAGAACATAAAAGAAGGGTAAATGGTGATGTCAGGCCGGTAATGATACTCAACCATAGCATGTATGTTGAACCTGGGATTCAGTTTTACCCCTGAATTATCATAGAATGAAACTGTTGGGGAAAGAAGATGCTGCACAGAGAAACCGGAATTTACAGAATATTTTTCGTTGATGTATGATGAAATACCCGCACCCGCAGAAAGATCGAAAAAAGTAAAATTACCGGCCGAAAGGTTTTCATTGGCTGGAATACCGGGATCATAATAATCACCGTTGAACTGGCTGTTAAAATTGAATTTGCTGAAATCAATGCTATATTGTGAAAAAGAAGGGCAAACACCGGCTGATATAATATTTTTCCCTGTTCCTGTAAGATCATAATGAAAAGAGACGGCTAATCCGATCTGTGTGAACCCGAAGTTTCCATCGCCGGCCTTGTCTGAATTGATGATCAGTCCGGCGCCGGCAGCACTGTTTACAAGTCCGGGCAATATCCATTTGCTGTCAAAAGAGGCTGAAAAGGTCCGGTAACCGTTGGTAAATGATTGCCACTGGTTGCGGTCGTTGGCAATGAACCTGTACTGGCCGTCAAAATTCCCTGTGGTTGCCGGATTGAGATTCAGCGGTGAAGAATAAAACTGCGAAAAATGTATGTCCTGGGCACTTATCGGGAAAAAACCGAATAGTAATAATAAAGCCAATATGAATCTTCTGATTCCGGACATCCTGGTATGTATTGAAATGCAAATATAGATATAAAATCAGGTTAATCAGACTGCAGGCTGAAGACTGTTAGCTTTTTATCAGTAAAATATTTTCCGACAATATAGGACAGTCTAAAAGCCTATAACCTATAAACCTCATCATAAGCTAAAAATGTACCATCAATCCTCATAAAAATAACAATTTTATCATTTTGAAATCATTTCAATAACTGAGTAACAAAAAACCACGGAGATACGGAGAACACTGAGAAACACAGAAATATTCAAGAATTCTTCGATGCTTTCTTCCTTGTTCTCAGTATTTCCATGGTTATGACTTTAATTATTCATTACTGTCTGGTAGATTATCTTTGAAATGTATTAATCCATAATAATTGCCGGGTAGTAGTAATATATAGCCCACTACGGGGCTTTGTTTTCAAGAAATCATTATTTCTACCGATATTAAGTCACTACGTGACTATCCCGTTAGGGATAATATATTGGTAGAAAATTATTTGCTCCTGAAAATTAAGTTCCGTAGGAACGAAATATTAGAAATTTCCGGACAATAGTAATAATTATTAAATGTCAACATCATGTTACATATTTCTGCTTCCGTTGAGAAAGACATAAACAAAACAAATTTTACATTTCTCAGTTATTAGAACGTATTAACTATTCAGGTTGTTTAGACTGTTAGACTGTTAGACTATAGACTGTCAGGATATTAGAAATAATTCGATAAACGCAACATAATAACTTTTTTTCTGATACAAGTTACTTAATACTAATTCAAAAGACTAACAGTCTAAAAGCCTACAGTCTATATACCTGAGTAGTGAATAATTTTTATTAAATTTAAAGATATGAATTCAAAATTTCAATGCAGGAATTGTAATTGTGTATTTGAGTCAGAAGGAAAACGGGTTGAGTGGCAGGATGCCGTTGTTGGCGAATGCTTTAAATATACCGCAGAATGTCCGGATTGCGGCTGTGACTGCAATGAGTACCGTTCACCGAAATCTGCGAATGCCGCAATCCCTGAACCTGCGGGCGGATGCGGAAGCGGGTGTTGTTGTCATCAGAACTGATTCCTGATACAACGAACCGAGTAACCGAATGACCCGAAGTCATCGTTCCTGATCACCTGTGAATAATTGTAATTCAGGCTGCGGTTCCAGGCATCTGATGCAAAATACTCGGAAGCCGTCCACCAGGTGCCTGTATTGCCGAGATAATAAAAAATACCAACGTCGTCGCGGTAACCACCGGGCAACGCATTGTAACCGCTGGAATTATCAGCGCCGGCATTTGGACTCGTCCAATGACTTGTTCCGGCTTCTTTAAGTTTACCTCCTTCGGTTGTTCCTCTCCAACCGGTTGCATCAGCCTGTGATTGACTCATGCCAAGAAACATTTCCATCTGCTCCCATTCTGCATCATTTGGTAAATGCCATCCTGCCGGACAAACTCCCTGAACTATTCCGGTATTTGTATTGCTGCCTGGTGTGCCGTTCATCGCTGCAGCCCAGGTATAGAGTAGCCCGTAGGTTGTTTTATTTGAGAGGTCATTTTTATATACAAACCAATATTTTGCATTGTAATTTCGTGAGATATTTCCGGCATTGGTTCCATCAACCAAAGCAGTGCCATCAGCGTAATGTGTTGTTTTCAGGTTTTCCCTCATCCAGCACTGGCTGCCGATCTGCACAGTATTGTATGAATTGCCGTCGAAGTCAGTAATGGCAGATGTTCCGCAAACCCAGGAAGGCGCTGTAACCGATTTCTCATTCCCGTATTCTTCATTTTTTGCATTTGTTGTAATTCCTTTCTGTGCAAGCACTACAGAGACGGACCATGACAGGCTAAAGGCAATTGTACTGATGATTATAATTTTTTTCATATTCCTTCATTTATGATTTTTAGAGACAATATTCTGATACCATCAAAAGAATAATAATTGACTATACATAAATTTCATTTTGCTGAAAAATATTTCACACTTCTATATTTATAATATAACGCTGATGTCTGTAGAAAACATTGATAAGCATCTTAAATCTTTCGATTGTATGAGTTTCCAAAAGATTTCGCCCCTACAGGGCTTAATGTTATCAGGAATATTTTTCTACAAAGATTTCACCCCTAACGGGGTTTATCTGACACATCAAATCTCTTTAATCCCGTAGGGATGGAATCTTTGTAGCAAGAAATAAATGGCGGCATTTAAGTCACGTAGTGACGACATAAAATTTTAACCAGACTATAATGATAATTTAATGAAGGCATCTCAATATATTATACTGGTTTTCATCAGTGATATAAAACAGGAAGCAAAGACCTTATCCCGGATCATTTCAATTTAATAAGCTTTAATGTCTGATGGATATTTTCCCCGGAAAAATGGTAAAGGTACATACCTGGAGTAATACCTGAAATATCAATAAGAATTTTGTTTTCACCGCAATTCAGATGCACATCTCTGGTAATAACGGTCTGACCTATCATGGAAGATATTTCAATCTTCACATCCGCAGGTACCGTAAGCTTTACCTGCATCACAGTATATCCTGAGGCCGGATCTGGCCAGAGTGAGAATCCTGATTGTCCGGATAATTCCTCAAAACTGTAATTTTCAGGTACAAGCTGTACATCGAGGTTTGTAATATTTTCATTGATAACCTGTACATTATCAATGAATTTTGAAATATATCCCGGTGCGCTGAATTTCATCTGATCATTTCCTGTGTAAACCGGCCTGTAATAGCTACCGTCATTATTGTGCGAGTAAACTTCTGAATGAACCGAATCATGATTGAGTATGTCTATCTTAGCGATGATTGGCGCCCCGGTTACTGAATCGCTGACAATCCCCCTGATCCCGAAAGTGCATTGTTTAATATAATTTAGCATGGAACGGTAGTCGGCTTCCCAGTAATCAGGAAGGCTTTCGGGGGCAGGAATATAATCGTTGCTCAGTTCAATGGTCACCTCCCTGCCATGAAGGTAATAATTTGTATAATCCTGTCTGCCTCCTATTAATTGATACCAGGCATAGCCATCGGTAATGCCGTTATTGAGGAAAGTCATATAACCGGCCAGTGATGCCGGTGTATAATGATGGACGGTATCGGCAAACTGCCGGCAAATGTAATAGTACCAGTCGTTGTCAGGATGAAACTGAGGCCATGTATCCCAGGGGTAGTTAAGTACTTCGGATCCGGTATGCAGATTGGCGGCCAGCACGAAATGATGAGCCGACATAAAAGACATCATGGCCAGGTTCTCAGGCTGCCAGTCAAATCCATCGGGATGCAAATCTCCCAGCAGGTCGGGAAAATTCCTGTTCAGGTCAACATTATTGGCGTTAAACCGGGTGGATCCTTCCACGGTACTGTTACCGGCAGCATAGAGACCATCAGGGTTTGACAGGGGATTGATCCATATTTGTATATTATCGACTAAAGAAGTTACCTCAGGATCGGTCCCGTAATTGGACAACAAATAATCGATGAGGTGAAGAGTCAGTATTGTTCCTGTAGGTTCGTTTCCATGCATGGTAGAAGTGTACAGAAACTCAGGCTCCTGCTCATCCTGGTTGACATTGTCAGATATTTTGACAAAAAGTAAATCACGATGCTGAACACTTTCACCGATTTTTACAAGCTGGCATATCTGGGGATATGATCCGGCAAAAGATTGCATCATAGAAACGTACTGTTCATAGGTCGGATAACTGTCCCAGTTTTTTAAATCTTTGCATGTTTTACTCATTTTAACATGCTTCATAAGAGATGGCGGAGGAAGTACCTGGTAATTTAACCGCAACTGTAAAAAGTCATTAAACCCGCTTTGCCCGGCATAAGCATACACAGTATCATTCCTGACATCTGCGATAGAGATCATCCTCGTAAGCAGGTTCAGATCTGATTTTTCATGAATGGTAATCCGGAAATACACCTCTCCCCGCTCAGTCAGCTGACTGGTGGCTTTTCCCATTTCCCTGTCCTGGGAAAACACCGGAAATGAAAGCAGGATCAGCAATATAAAAGGAATAATGCAGACCGTAATTTTTCTGAAATGAAAAAACATAATGAATTACGAATTACGAGTTACGAATTACGAATTATGAATTTTGAACCTTGAACTCTGAACCTTGAACTCTGTACTCTGGACTATTGACTATGGACTATCAACTATGGACTTCTACTTTACACATTGAACCTTACATGAAGAATATCCCCGTCCCCGATGATATAATTTTTACCTTCCACAAAGAACCTGCCTTTATCCTTGCAGGCTTGTTCAGAGCCAAGTGATATAAAATCATTGTATTTCATCACCTCGGCACGGATAAATCCTCTTTCGAGGTCGCTGTGAATTACTCCCGAAGATTGCTGGGCATTCATTCCGTTTTTGATGGTCCATGCCCTGATCTCTTTTGGTCCCACAGTGAAAAAAGTCAGTAGATTCAGGAGACGATAAGCAGAACGCACCAGTTTGTTAACACCGGGTTCTTCCAGCCCGATATCCATCAGGAATGCCAATCTGTCATCCGGGTTGTCCAGTTCTGATATTTCTGCCTCTGCAGCGCCGGCAATGACCAGCACCTCTGTTTCCTGGTCTTTTAATGCATCCTTAACCTTATCGACCCATTTATTTCCCTTTGAAACCGATGGTGCATCCACGTTGCACACGTAGATCACCGGTTTTGCGGACAGGAGAGCCAGGTCTTCCACATGTTTCCTGTCTTCCACACCGACAGACACTGTCCTGGCCGACTGGAAATTTTCGAGGTGATGCTTATAAACCATCAGTATATCAAGAACTTTTTTAGCATCCTTATCTCCTATTTTTGCCGCCTTTTCGATGCGATGAATTTTTTTCTCAACCGATTCAAGGTCTTTGATCTGCAGTTCAAGGTCAACAGTTTCCATATCGCGTACAGGGTTCACCGAACCTTCAATGTGAGGATTGCTGTCATCTTCATAACAACGGAGTACATGCACAAGGGCATCGGCATTCCGGATATCGGCAAGGAATTTATTGCCCTCTCCTTTTCCCTGGCTGCGCATCAATCCGGGAATATCCACCATCTCAATAGTGGCATGCACGATCTTTTCGGTCTTCTGAAATTTTTCCAGTTCGTACAACCTGGCGTCAGGAACGCTGATTGTACTGAGATTTGATTTGTTGGGTGAAAAACCGGCTTTTGCCGTTGCTTTTGTGCTGGACAAACAATTAAAAATGGTGGTCTTTCCCACCCCGGCAATACCAATGATCCCACAATGCAGAGCCATATCAGAATGTTTATTTATTGCAAAAATACATAAAATTCCTGATCAATGGTTTTCACCGGGCTACAAACAGGTGACCTCTACGAGGTGGCATGTCGACCCCGGGTTTCGCCCGGGGCTATTCAGCTTTAAGTCCTTCAGACTTTTTCGTCAATTCGTATCTTATTCCTTGTCAAATTTCATTAATCAAAAATCAATCCCCCTAACCACCTTCTCATGGGGAAATAGCACCAAACCCATCTGACACATGACGTTTATGACGCCCGTGACTTTGTGACCTGTGACTTTGTGACCCGTAACCTAGACAATCAACAATCAAAAAAAAAACCACCCCGGTCTGAGGTGGTTTTCCTGTATTTTCTCATTTACAGAGTTCTAAACTTTATGAACTTTATAACTTTTAACTTTATGAACTCTTAAGCATCTATTTTATGCCAAGCTTGGTTTTTACCAGGGGCATCACGTCTTCGCTGTCGGTGGAAAAATAAACCACAGCGCCGGCGCTTACATCAAAGATATAAAAGAATCCTTTTTCTTTTCCCACATCCTGAATTGCTTTATTAGCTTTATCGATTATAGGCTGAAGTAACTCAGTCTGTTTCTTCTGGTAATTATCCTGTGCACTTGACTTGAACTCTTCAATACGGGTATTCAAATCCTGCAGTTCTTTCTGGCGTGTTGCCTTAACCACTTCATTCATAGTTGGTTCCTGTTTCGTGAAATCACTGTACTTTGATTCGAGTTCAGCCTGCATGGTACTTAGCTGGTCTTCCAGCTCTTTTCCGTAAGACTGCAAAGATTTCTGGGCAGAATCACGTTCAGGCATCATTTTAACCAGTTCAGATGAATTAATGTGTCCGAACTTCATTTTTCCCTGTGAAAAAACTGAATAAACAGAAAAAACCAATGTAATGACAATAATGAACTTTACTAAATTTCTCATAATATATAATCTGCAAATTTTTGGCAAAGATAGAGTTGTTTTAAAATATTCAAACTGTTATTTCTTTGAATAACCCAATTTCCCCAGCACATCGTCGCTTTTGTCGTATTTGGGGTCGGTAAAAAGGATACTGGCGCCTCCGCCTGCCGTATCAAAAATGATGGCATAACTACCCTCAGTGGCAATTTCTTTTACAGCATTGAATATATCATCCTGTATAGGTTTTACTAATTCCTGGCGTTTCTTGTAAAGCTCGCCATCCTTGCTGAAGTATTTTTTCTGAAGATCCTTGGCTTCTTTTTCCTTTTTCATGATATCATCTTCGCGTTTCTTTTTCATCTCTTCGGTCAGAAGAACCTTCTCAGACTCGAAATCCTTGTACATTTTATCCACCTCGGCAAAGACTGCTTCAATTTCCTTCTGCCAATCGACCGAAAGCTGGTCAAGCTGATCCTGGGCCGATTCGTAAGTCGGAATATTATTCAGGATATATTCGGTATCGACATAGGCAAACTTTTGTGCAATACCGGTCATTGCAACAAGCAAAACGACTGATAATGTTACTATTGTTCTTTTCATATGAGTAAATTTTAACATGACTGATTAATAAACAAATCAAAACTTAAAATTGCTGGCCGATCACGAAATGAAACTGGCCTTTATTTGCCGACGGGTTATTGGGTATGGCATCAAAACCATAACCCCAGTCGACTCCAAGCATACCGAACATTTGCAGGAAAATTCTTACCCCAAAACCTGCAGAACGTTTAATATCGAATGGGTTAAAAGTACGGGAATCATACCAGGCATTTCCGCCCTCAAGGAATGTCAGGGCATAAATGGTTGCCGCCGGATTCAGTGAAACCGGGTAACGCATTTCCATGGTCAGTTTATTATAAATATTTGCACCATCCGTGGGTGTAAGCGAACCATTTTCATAACCCCTGAGACCAATAGTTTCACGACCGTATAAATTGTACCCTGATAATCCATCACCTCCCACTGTATAACCTTCGAACGGAGAACGCGCATCTTTGTTAAAATATCCGAGAAATCCGAACTGTGCTTTTGTATTTAATACCAAATCTCCTGCCAATCTTGTAAACCAGGAAGCATTAAATGTCCATTTATGATATTCTATCCATCTGTACTTTTCCTGTGCAGTCATTGTGGAGTAGTCTTTTCCATTGATCACGGAGTATGGTGGTGTTATCTGCAGGGACAGTGAAAATAATGATCCGGTACGGGGATAAATGGGCTGGTCAATGGAATTACGGCTCAGACGAACCAGGTAACTAAGGTTATTGGCATAACCATTTGCGAAAAGGAAATTGGTCCAGTCGTTCAGAGTATAGCGCTCATAGCTGATTTGATTCTCGAGCAGGAAAAAGTCATCGGGAACCTTGAGCCGTTTACCTAAGCCTAATGCAGCGCCGGTAATATAGATTGATTCGCGGCCAGTGTGACCTTTTGCTATACCGTTTGACTGAATTGTACGGTAAACAGAGACGGAGAGTGAATTGGGTTTTTTTCCGCCCAGCCATGGCTCAGCAAAGGACAGGTTATAAGATGAATAATAAATCCCGTTTGACTCGATTTTAAAGCTAAGTCTTTGTCCATCACCCGATGGAAGTGGTCTCCAGGCACTTTTCTTAAAAAAATTCCTGGTCGAGAAATTATTAAAAACGAGGCCCACGGAACCTACTATCATGTTAGATCCCCAGCCTCCCGAAACCTCAATTTGATCAGAAGACTTTTCCTCGAGGGTATATTCAATATCAACGGTTCCGTCAGAAGGGTTGGGTATTGGATTCACACCTATTTTTTCAGGATCAAAATAACCGAGGGTCGCAAGTTCACGATGAGTACGGATAATATCCGAACGATTGTATAACTGTCCCGGTTTGGTTCGTATCTCACGCCTGATCACATGTTCGTTTGTCTTGGTATTGCCTTTGATAATGACATTATTGATCCGCGCCTGTTTCCCTTCATATACCTGCATTTCAAGATCAATAGAGTCGTTCTGCACCAGTATCTCCACCGGATTTATTGATGAGAACAGATATCCATCATCCTGGTAAATTGAAAATACTCCGGTCTCCGAGTATATCTTATCTTCCAGAACAGACTGGTCGTATATGTCCCCCTTCTTAATATTTAAAATATTAGACAATTGCTGAGATGTGTATTTTGTATTTCCTGACCAGGTAATATTTCTGAAATAATATTTTTCCCCTTCTTCAAGAGTAATATGGATACTTATAGTATTATCCTGGTTTTTGATCAATGAATCAGTTACTATACGGGCATCACGGAATCCTTTGCTGTTGTATTTTTTAATGATATTAAGCTTATCAGTCTTATAATCATCTTCAATATATTTGGAAGATTTAAAAATATTCCACCAGCGTTTCTGTTTGGTTTCTTTCATTGCATGCCTGAGCTTTCTGTCGGGCATCACTTTTTTCTGGGGAAACAAAAACTGAGGCAGAATGGCAGCAGCGAATTTTGAACGTGGCAGTACTTTATCATTCCCTTTAAACGTGATCTCTCTGATCTTGATTCTTTCCTTTTTATCAACATCAATATAGAGTATGACATGGTTGGAAAGAGTTGTGTCATTTTCCTGACGGATACTGACATCACAGTTCAGGTAACCTTTACCGATGTAAAATGTTTTTATTGTATTAATTGTATTTGAAATAATATTGTCTGTTACCTGATTTCCTGTAACGAGTTTAATTTTCCCACGGATATCATCAACATCGCCTTTTTTGACTCCTGTAAATGAAAATTTTGAAAGCCGGGGTCGCTCCAGCAGGCTGATATTGATAAATATTTTATTCTCAATAATTTTTGTGGCAGAAATCTTTACATTGGAAAATAAGCCCTGATCCCACAGTTTTTCAATTGCCTTGGATATTTTATCACCGGGAACCATGATTTTATCACCGACAGTAAGGCCTGAAAGCTGGGCAAGTACATTTTCGTCGAGATATTTAATTCCGCTTACGGTAATACCTCCTATTTCGTACTCATGTGGTGTTGAATAGTTGATATCAGGCAGGTCAGGGTTGATCTGATCCTGTCCGACACTGCAAAATGCCAAAGAAAAAAGCATAAAAATGCATAGGAGGAATTTTCTCATTTACTTGATGATAATTTCAGTTGCTCACTGGTTTTGCCGAATCTTCTTTCACGGTTCTGGTAATCAATAATGGCCTGGTAAAAATCATCTTTCCCAAATTCCGGCCAGTATTTTTCTGTAAAATAGAGTTCGGAATATGCAATCTGCCATAGCAGGAAATTGCTGATACGAAATTCCCCGCTGGTTCTGATCAATAATTCTGGATCAGGGATATCACATGTTGTCAGGCTTTTAATAAACAATTCTTCGGTTATATCTTCTGAATTTACAGAGCCATTTTCAATCATCCTGCCAATTTTTTTCACTGCGTTCAGAATTTCCCACCTCGATCCGTAGCTGATTGCCAGTACCAATGTAAGTCCTTTGTTTCCGGAAGTAATCCGGATAACATCGCTGAGTTTGCTGCGTACTTCGCCCGCAAGATCGTTGATATCGCCGATGGTGAGAAGCCTCACCTGATTGTCCATCAGTGTTTTTGTCTCTTTATTTATTGTGGAGATCAATAATGACATCAGGGCATTAATTTCAGTTTTCGACCGGTGCCAGTTTTCTTTAGAAAATGTATAAAGGGTAAGATACCCGAGTTCCAGTTCAACTGCGGCTTCCACGATATTTCTTACTGCTGCAGCCCCGCTCCGGTGACCGTATATTCTCGATTTGCCTTTTTCTTTTGCCCAGCGACCGTTGCCATCCATAATAACAGCTATATGACGCGGAATATCTTTATTCCTGATCTGGTCTTTAATCGTCATCTGCTTATTCTTTAAAACTTTTATCGTCATAAGCCGGACAACGGGTACGGCTGTAAAATATCTTGTAGGTCACAAAAATACCTCCAAAGGCATACAGGTCATTCCGGTTTGGAAGCGCATTCTGCCTGTATTTACTAATATTGTCAGGAGACAGATAAGGATCATTTAAGGGGTCGTTTGAAGGTTTGCCAAGACCATCAAGGTAATCGGTAAAAGTTTTTCTGTACACAAGCTCGGCGCCGGCGCTGATCCTTTTGGTCACATTTACCTTGATGCCCACACCGAAAGGAATTGCAATATGACTGGTAACCTGACTATTATCATATAAAAAATAGGACAGACCTGATGTCACGTATGTTGAAACGTTATAAGAAGGGCTGGTAGTTATATATGGTAAGAAATTAAATTCAAGCTGGACGGTCATATCCGTGATTTTAGAATTAAAGCTGTGATTCCTGAGCCTGTTATAGGCATATGGAGACAGGTAATCATATCCCTCGAGCCTGCCCTGCATTATACTCCACCTCATGGCATACCGGAGGTTAAAAGACTGGCGGTAAAGAAAGCCATAAGCATATGCCGGGCTTTTAAACGGGGTGGTCGGATTAATTTCTCCAAGATAATAGGAATAACCTGAATAAACACCCAGATCACCTCTGCGCTGGGCCATTGCGCAGGTAATCAATTGAAGAAATACTATGACCAGGAGGTATTTTTTCATTATTAAAAGTGATGTCTTCAAAGGCTGTTTTGAATTATTAAATAAATTCAGTTTTGAGATATTATTTGTCTGTTTACCCACCCCCAACCCCTCCCTGCTGGCAGGGAGGGGAAAAAGGGGAGGGTAAAAAAATATGCTTTATAATTGAAATTCAGATAAATATAATAATATTATTTATTAATATAAACATATTCATATACTTAACATAAATTAAAACAGCTTCTCAGCAAAATAATCACAATTTTTATCAGTTTCGCTTATCCAAACCCCACATCAGTTTGTTACGCAAAGTACTGTAAAAACTATGATTTTCAAGTTTTAGTATTTTAATGGTAAAATCAGCACGCGATACCCTGAGTTCCATACCCGGGTCAAACGAACTGGACCTGTAATCGAGTGATACCATAAAATTCGAGCTACGCCCTTCAACTTTCAGGCTAAGCACCACATCATCAGGAACCACGATGGGCCTTACGTTCATATTGTGCGGGGCTATCGGAGTGATAATAAAAGTGGAAGCGCCGGGAACCACTATCGGTCCGCCGGTACTCAGCGAATAGGCCGTTGAACCGGTAGGTGTGGCAATGATCAGCCCGTCGGCCCAGTAAGAATTAAGGTATTCATTATTGATCCATGTGTGTATTGTGATCATAGATGATGTTTCCCGTTTCTGAACGGTAAATTCATTCAAAGCAAAATTATTTGTTCCGAATAAATTCTCTTGCGTTTCCAGTTTGAGCAAAGTGCGGGGTTCCAGGGAAAATTTTCCCTGTTGAATGGCAGCAATGGCTTCAGCGATCTGCCCGCTGGAAATTTCTGCAAGAAAACCCATCCTTCCGCTGTTGAACCCTACCAGCGGCACATTGGTATTTCTGACAAGTGACACCGATTCGAGGAAAGTACCGTCACCACCGATACTGAACATATAATCAATTCCAACGGGCAGGTCATTTTCATGGTGAAATAAAGCGCTTACCTTCAGGTCAAGCTTCAGTTCCTTCACAAGAAAATCATAAAAAGGCCCGAATATGTACAATTCAGTCCGGGTGCGACTCAGTTCACTGATCAGTTTCAGAAAACTTGAATGAAACGACTCGCCAAATGTCCTGCCGTAAAGTGCAATCTTCATACGAATAATAAATTACCGGGCAAAAATAGCGAAAGTTTTTACGAGTTACGACTTACGAATTACGAAGTACGAATTACCAGCGATGGAGTGACTGAGTGACAAGGTGACTGAGAGACTGAGTGATGGTGTGACGAAGAGACAGAGAGACGAAGACACTGAGAGACGGAGTTTCCTACTCCCCCTTGGCGAATGGGGCACGGGGGATTGAGAAAGACAGAACGACGAAGCAACTACCCATTCCGAAATAAATCTACTTCCTGATAAAGTCTGTTATGTGAACTTGCCCGGAGGCTTAACCCAACCTGGACGAGCCAGATCCAAACAAGAAATCACAAATCTCAAAATACAAATAACAAATAAATATCAATCAACAAAAAGACAAATTCAAAGTAGTCTGTTTCGTATTTGAAATTTTGATATTGCTTATTATTTGATTTTTGTGATTTGTTTTTTGGAATTTTTTGCCAAAACGCGTCAAGATTTCAGAAATAAGATACTAATACTTTACCAAATCAAAATATTCACCACTATTATTAAAATACTTGATAACACAATATTTATATGTAAAATATAATCTGTCAATCAGTGTATAATTACTTTTTAATTCATAAACTTCCGGGTAATACACATTATTTACTGTCATTGAAATCGGATTTTTCAATGAATCAAAATAGATTAATTCACTATAATCTTCCCATGTAATCTCAAATTTATTATGTTCAATAGTATAAATTCCCAAAATAGAAGAGTTACCTATATTAAGTGATTTTACAAAACTAAATGATATGAATTGATTGTAATCTTGTTTATCAATCACCTCATAATATTTACTATAGCTCCATATGAACAAAGTATCATAATTTCCTAAATTCGACTTATAAACTAATGTATCATAATATTTATAAATGGGCAGTTTATCATTTGGAATGTTAAAATATTTGTCTTTTTCACAACCAATTAAAAATACAAATAGTAATATTACAAAAACATATTTCATAATTCTCAAATTCCCGGAATGATAAATTTCATTCAAAGGTCTTCAATTTATTAATTGCTTATCCGGGATTTTAAATATTATTCAAATTTTCAATAAAAAAATAACTGCTTATCCCCATTAAAAAGGTTGATGATAATTTATAATATTTATATCTTTTTTTACCACATAGGCACAGTAGATACATAGTAAGACACATAGTTTTTATCATGAATTATCACTGCAAATAAAGGTCAAATCTATGTGAAGCCTATGTTTCTATGATACTATGTGGTAAAATATGAGGAGTATAAAAGTTTATATTCTCAAATTTATTAGCGATAATATTTACTGAAATATTTTACTTGCTCATAGGAGATAAGCAGTAAAAAATAATCAGACGTTAATCATTATAATCATATAAATCAGATCAATCACAGTTCAGACATTTTTCATCAGACAAAAACGGCAGCCTTCTCAAAGAATGCTGCCGTTTCCTGTTTACAAACCTGATAGAATTTTCAGGTGCTTAATGGTTCCAAGTCAGGTATATCTTTAATATTTCACCATTGGTTTAATATCAGTGAACCCGTTGCAGTCGAATTTATAACTGTACACACCGGGAGCATAGTTCTCCATGTTCAGTTCGATGACGTGTTCGCCTGCCGTAAAATCTTCCGATACTTTCAGTTCGATCAATGCGCCTACCACATTATATGTTCGGATATATACATGACCGGCCTCCGGTAGGTAGAATCTGATAGAAGTGTTCACGCTGAATGGGTTAGGCATATTCTGGTAAACCGAATAACCCGGAGTTTGAGGAATAATGTTGTCTAATTTTTCAACTATGCTTATTCCATCCTCGGTAAACCGATCATTGCCCGTCTGCCAGAGTTCCACCACTATCTGTTCTTCCGTGGCTGAAGCAATATGCCATAACTTAAGAGTGAAGATACTCTGAGGGATCATACCGTCTGTACCGCCCGTCTGGTCATCATCTCCCCATATTGCAAGCGATAATGAACCACCGTCGAAGACTGTGGAGCCAACCAGTTTTCCATCCGGGCTGAAAGCAGCAACCTCATCTCCAATATCTGGCTGTACATTCCAGGCGTACAGCGGTATACCCACGGTCATATTAACTCCTGTATTATGAAATACTGCAAAATGCCTTGTGTTGTAATCAAATGTATTTTTTACCAGTGGACCTAACATCCCGTTTGGCGGGTAGAAGAATATCTGAGGTGTCGCCAGTTTGATCTGGTAACCCCTGCCCGGAAGCATATTACCAATGCTGTTGATCTGAAGTTGCGGCCAGTATACATAACCATCCTGATCCTTCATGATAATGATTTCGTTCACTATTGAATTCATCACAGTTTGTATCTGGGCCGGGGATTTACGCAGGTAACCCAGTATGCTCCATCCTGAAGGAATATTCACATGTGTGAATTCAGGAACAATACTGTAACCGTAAACAGCCAGTATCCTTGATGAGGACATCTTGACCTTATAGCCCTGGCCAAGTGTCATATTTCCGATCAGGTTCAGGCTGTAAGCAGGCCATAACACATTACCCAACCAGTCCTTGACAATGACCACATTTGTTATCACCGGATTAAATACAATTCCGATATCCGAATGTACCGGTAACAGGTATGTTGACATGATGTTCCACCCGTTACGCAGGTCAACCAGTTGTGAATCCAGTACGGTGTAAGGAGTCAATGACAACAACCCGCTGAGGCCGTCCACCACAAATGTTGAATCTTGCGGGAAAGTAAGGTTATAAACCGGTTTAGCAAAGTATTCTGCACCTGTATTCAGTTTCCAGAATTTAAAGGTAAATACCTCTCCCGGATCGAAACCGGTATTAGGTACAATACCATCTTCACCCCAGGCAGCTATTGAGGTTGCCTGTCCCTGGAACCTGGTGTATCCACCGCAGGCCAAAGTACCCAGGGAGTCATAGAACACTCCGATATAATCGCCAGTTTCAAGGAATGGAACAGCATTTAACGGCACATAAATAGTATGGTTGTAGCCGGTATTGTAATAGTTCCAGTCAGGCAGAGCATTGGTATGAACGGTATATGAGCCTGTCGCAGTACAACCATTGGCATCCGTAACAGTGACGGTATATGTTCCTGCAGGCACATCAAACAGGTCTTCAGCGCTTGACACCCAGTCACCATTGGCATTTTCCCACCAATATGTGTAGGGGAATGTACCACAGCATACAAAGATGTTTACGGCTCCCGAAATACCGGCAACCACATCCACATCGGTAATAGCAGCGTTATCAATATGCAGGGGATGGGCAGGTTGTTCGACAACGAAAGTATCCACACCTATGCAATGATTGGCATCAGTCACGGTGAAATAATATGTACCGGCCTGCAGGTCATCCACAGTAAAGTTGATAGTAGAGCAACATGGAATAAACGTTGAAGCTCCGGGAATTACGACCGTATTACAACCGACGGTTGTTATACCGGACCATGTAAAGCCATAATAAGGCAATGTACCGCCGAATGCATGTATTGCAATTATACCGTCGTTACCACCATAGCAGTTAACATTGCTGATCTGGGCAGTCATTGAGACAGGAGATGCAGGCGCCGTGACATTTTCACATCCGGAACCAATACAACCGTTACTGTCAGTAACTACCACACAATAATTTCCTGCCCCTATACCTGTCAGTGATGCGGCTGTTGAACCATTTGACCACTGATAGGTGACCGGTGGAACAAGTGCCGATATGTTGGAAACAGCTATGGTACCATCAACCTGTCCATAGCAGAGATTCCCTGTCGACACAAGATCAATTGTAACCGGGCTGGACTGATTGATAGTGGCAGATGCGAAAGCATGACAACCATTGGCGTCTGTCACAGTGACAGAATAATTTCCTGAAGGAAGCCCGGTGAGATTCTGAATGGTGGATCCGTTGTTCCAATGGTAGGTGTATGGTGATGTCCCTCCTGAAACCAAGATATTGATAGCACCAATGTTAACACCATAACAACTGATGTTGCCGCTGTTGATTACGATTGACAATGCATCAGGCTGTGTAATGGTATATGTTGCTGTTGTAGTGCAACCATTAGTATCAATCACTGTTACCGAATAAGTCCCGGGGGCAAGTCCTGACAAATCCTGGGTGGTAGCTCCGTTGCTCCATAATACAGTATAAGCAGGAAGAGTACATGAAGGTGTTCCTCCGGTAATTGTCAGATCAATCATTCCATTGTGATTGCCATTGCAATCAATATTGCTGATCACAGCAGATGGAACCAAAGGATCTGGTTCGTGAATCACCACCGGAACTATTATCACACAGTTATTGGCATCGAGGATTGATACCCAGTAGGTAGCTGGCGGGAGATACCCCATCGAGAAAGTATCAACATAAACAAAGTTGATATTATCAATCGAGAATGCATAAGGAGGTAAGCCACCTGCTGCTGTCATCAGGAAGTAACCATCATTAGCTCCGTAACAGGAGATATTATGCCCGGTAATCGTACCGGCATGAAGTGGTGCATATGGCTGGCCAACCACAGCGGTACCCGTAACGATTGTTCCGCAGGCATCTGTCACGGTTACAGTATAATTTCCGGCAGCAAGACTGTCAATAGATTGGGTTGTCTCACCATTGCTCCATAAATAGGTAAATGGCGGCATACCGTCTGTGACAGTCACTCCGGCGCTTCCCATGTAATCATCGAAACAATTCAGGTCATTGATATTAAATGTCAGTTCCATATCGGTAATCACTACTTCCATAACACAGGTGCTCGTGTTACCGTGGATATCAGTGACTGTCCAGATTACCTTGGTTACCCCGCCGGTATAAGTACCGCTTGCATCCGCCGTTCCATTGAAACTGTTAACCACTGACAGTACACCACAATTATCTGATACCAAAGCTGGTGGTACATGAACATAGTAAGATGGAGTACAGGGTGGTACAAGAATTGAAATATTCAACGGACAACTAATGATTGGTGCTTCGTTGTCGAGAACAACCACCTGGGTTGAACAGGTACTGGTATTACCGTGAATGTCAGTGACGGTCCAGGTGATGATTGTTGTTCCCACCGGATAAATTCCACTGGCATTTCCTGTTCCTGTAAAGTTGTTGATCACTGAAGCTACTCCGCAATTATCACCTGTAACCGGAACCGGTACTGGTACATTTGCATGACAATAGCCCGGATCATTTGATACTGTAATTAACGGTACGCAACTAATTGTAGGAGGCTCATGATCACTCACTGTCACTGTTTGCGAGCAGGTAGCTGTATTGCCGCAACCATCGGTCACCATCCAGATCACATTAGTTGTACCATACAGGAATATAGCAGGTGCATTGTTATTGATATAATCCACACTGCAGTTATCATGAGTCTGGGGCAAACCTAAATTAATACCTGTTGCTGAACAATTTAAATAATTAGGTTCCACGATCACAGGCGCCGGACATACAATTGTTGGGTTAGTGATATCATGCACCGTGATCGTTTGCAGGCAGGTTGAGTAGTTGCCACAGTCATCCGTTGCTTTCCAGGTGCGGGAGATCGTATAGTTGCCTGAGCATATCCCCGGGATAATTACATCGGTATGTGTTATCACAGGTGAGGCAGTGCAATTATCCGTAGCTGTTGCTGTTCCGGTATTTGCCGGGTTACTTGGATCCTGGCAATTAATTGTCACATCGCCCGGACATGAGATGATTGGGTTAGTCACATCATTGACAGTGATGGTCTGCACGAAGTTATCGCTTGTATTACCACAACCATCGGTAAAGTTCCAGGTGCGCACTCTTACATAAGCATTGGCACAACTGATATCCGGGGTGGTTACATCACTTACTAAATGTATGGCCGGGCTGGCAGTACAGTTATCCGTTGCTGACGGGACTAATGCCAACGCTGACGTTATGCCTGATGTGTTACTACACTCAAGACTGGCATCCAGTGATCCGGCTGTGGTGGTGATCACAGGCGCTGTATGGTCATTAACAGTGATGGTCTGCACAAAGTTATCGCTCGTGTTTCCACAACCATCTGTAAAGTTCCAGGTACGAACTCTTACATAGGCATTGGCACAACTGATATCCGGGGTGGTTACATCACTTACTAAATGTATGGTTGGAGTTACCGTGCAGTTATCCGTTGCTGACGGGACTAATGCCAACGCTGCCGTTATGCCTGATAAGTTGCTGCATTCAAGGGTAGCATCCAATGTTCCGGCCGAAGTGGTGATCACAGGCGCTGTATGGTCATTGACAGTGATTGTCTGCACGAAG
>JAPLDU010000015.1 GCA_026391255.1 Bacteroidia bacterium
AAGCCCCTGAATCAGGGGCTTTCCGGTATAAATTAATTATTTTACTGAGCAGGATCCCACCAAACGCGTTGAATAATATCAGCGCCGCCATTGGCTCCCCAGCCCTGACTTGTTACAGCTGCATTGTAATTAGCAGTATTGTAAAGTCTTTCAGAAATTGAATAGGGAAATTTTCTCGGAATAAGTTGGTTTGAAGTTTGGGCATTAGCAGCAGGAGTTAGTGCAGGCAGGCCGGTTCTTCTCCAGTCTGTAAATGATTCTGTATTCATGAATAAAGCAATCCATTTCTGGGTCATAATTTTATCAAGAGTAATGCTTGCAGCCGTTTCACTGGCATTAACAGCTTCCCAGGCGGCATCGGAAACTCCCATCTGAGCCAAGGAAGCGCTGACGGCAGTATTGAAAGCCGTAGCTGCCCCTGCAGCATCACCGGTTTTAAACCTACATTCTGCTTTGATAAAATTTTGCTCGGCATAGGTAATAAAAGGAACCGGTGAATTAATGGAAGTAAAGAAAGGTCCAATTCCAGAGGCAGCAATATTAGGATTCCCTGCTGGTGAGCCTACAGCGCCACCGGCAGTATCGACCAGTTGAGGAAGACGGGGATCATTGGAAGCCACAAGTGCATTGACCATGGCTTCAGCAGATGCTATATAACCGGGTCTTTCAGCAAGGAACTGGTTTTGTGGATTAGCTTCGTTCTGGGCGGTACCAAAATTAAAGGTCATATCATCTGTTGTACTCGCAAATCCATTTGCTGTCAAGGCATTCAAAGCATTAGTATAAGCATTTGCATCTACTTTGGCAAGATGCAGGTAATAGCGTGCTTTCAGAGCTCCGGCTGCTTTTATCCAGTTTGCTGTGACACCACCATAAAACAGATCTTCAGAGCCGGGAAGAAAATTATTGGCACTTGAGGGTTTGCCCAGATCAACAATGGCGCTATCTAATAAGGCCTGAATTGACACGTAAACCGATTGCTGGGAATCAAATTTGGGTTTCAGGTTACCATCGCCCTGCCATGCCTCTGTATATGGAACGTCACCATAAAGATCGGTCATGGTTCCGATTCCGTAAGCCATTAATACCTCGGCAATGCCTTTATAGTACGGAGAATTCTGCTGGTTAGCTTTGGTCATCAGGGTTTTGGTATCCATCAGACAACCGGCATACATCAGGTATTTCCAGGAATTTTCTTCATCACTTTCCTTCAGTATATATTTATCAATATCCGATGACTGCTGATCAACGCCTGCAATCTGTTGCATCCAGATAGAAGTGGCGCGGCAAAGGTCACCACCAACATCATAGGCCATGCCGACCTGAATGGAAGGAAGTAACAGGTTCATAGGAACATCAACCGGCTTATTGGGGTCGTTGTTGATGCCTGTATCAATCCATTTAGCACAGGAACTTATTGTAATAATTAACATTATAAATGCTAATATATTTACTAATCTTCTGTTTTTCATATCGTATATAATTTGAATATTAAACAATTAAATAATAAATTATATTTTCACTTTTAAGCCGAAGATATAACTTTTCGTATTTGGCATATTGAAATAATCAATGCCTTGTGCATTATCAGCGCCGTAGAGGTTGGTTTCCGGGTCAATCCCTTTATATGGCGTACTTAAGAATAAATTTTTCCCTGTGAAGAAAATATCAATTCCCTTGATAGCCGAATGTTCAAAATATTTAGGGTTAAAAGAATAAGAAAGAGTGATTTCTCTTAATCTTACCCAATTGGTTTTTTCGGTAAATGGTTCCTGTGAACCTACATCACCACCTGAAGTAGAATACCAGTTTTGGTCCTTAACCACAATAATATCATTGCTTCCGGAAGTAACGAGGTTTCCATTAGCATCGAAATGTCCCTTAATCCCTGAGAAAACATAATCATCAGTACGAGTTGAGGTTTCATCTGCCATTCCAAGACGGCATAGCCTGGCGCGGGTACCATCCCACATCAGACCGCCTTCCTTGATATCAACGAGGAAGGAAAGTGAAACACCCTTGTATTTAAATTCATTGGTAATCCCCATCTGCCAGTCTGGTTGAATACTGCCGATTGGTTTCTGATCCGGAGCCATCATCGGATAACCATATACCCCGGTGTTAGTAGGATCTTCATCATTAATAACTACATTGCCATGGGAGTCCTTTACAAATTCTGAACTATAGATTACACCGTAAGGCTGACCTGCAACGACACGTACATCAATACCGGTGAATCCTCCAAGAATAACATTATCAACACCCGGAGCAAGTGATTTTACCATATTTGTGTGTTTGGTATAGTTTAAGGTCAGATCCCACTGGAAATCTTTGGTTTTTACAGGAATGATATTGAATAATATTTCCCAGCCCTTATTCTCCATGGTAGCAGCATTCATCAGTTTATCAGTATAACCATCCGAACCTGACTGTGGAACCCAAAGGATCAGGTCTTTATTGGTGTTTTTATAATATGCAACATCAAGACCTATGCGGTTGTTGAAAAAACGCAGGTCAGTACCTATTTCACGTGATGTAAGTTTTTCAGGTTTCAGGTCTGAACTGCCTAGACCATCATCAGTCATAAAACCGGTATGTCCCAAAAAGGGGAAAGAAACTCCAGATGTCCATCCGTCATTATATGTGGCTAATCCGTAGGAAGACTTTGTACCATATTCAGGAGCGTCATTTGCAATTACGGCATAGGAAGCTCTGATTTTGCCAAATGATAATACATCAGTATGACCATTAAACACCGGAAGCTCAGTAAACACGAATCCAAAACTGGCAGAGGGATAGAAGAAGCTGTTACTTCCTTTGGGCAGGGTAGTTGACCATTCTTCTCTACCTGTCAGGTTCATGAATAGCATGTCTTTAAATGAAAATCCAAAATCACCATAGTAAGCTGCAGTGCGTTTTCTGTCAATAGATTCACGCATTAGGAGGCTTGAAGCGTTTGACATATTGTAAAAATCGGGGATGGTAAGCTGATTGCCCTGGTTGTATATCTGCTGATGAAAAGTTGAATACATATTTTGGCCCAGGATAATATTGGTTTGAAAATCCTTGCATAAATCCTTCTTAATATTTAAAATAATATCAGAATTTATATCACGGTTGAAGTGCAGGTCATCTTGAATTTCTCCTTCGGGATGAGCATCTGAATTAATAGCAAAATGGGCATTTCTTCTGTCAGAATACCAGTCGCTTCCCAGTCTGTAAGTAACAGTAAGCCAATCTGCTGCAATGTAGTCAAAACTGAAGTTACCGATCATACGGTTCACATCATCCTTAAAGATGTTTTGATTTACGGTCCAGTATGGGTTATCATAAGATGCAGAATAACTTCTCTGTGTGCCATCAGGAAACATATAAGAAGCAGGATTGCCATAGGCGTCGCTATACCCGTTGGAGTTATCAAAAGTAGGAGAGGTACGTAATAATCCAAGCATAACCCCTGAAAGGTTTGATCCCTGTTGTATTCTGTCACCGCCTGATTTAATGTAGTTAACACTTCCCGAAGCTTTGAACTTTGAAGATAATTTAGCTTCTCCGGCAATTTTTACGGTTGTCCTTTCATAAGTATTATCGGGAACTACTCCGCTTGAATTAGCGTCTGACATAGAGAAATAGTAATTAGCATCAGAATTTCCACCGCCTACATTTACGGCATTATTCCAGGTATGGCCGGTAACGAAGAAATTTCCGAGATTATCATAAGCGATAGCTTTCTTGGAAGTAGCAGTCGGATCACTCATTCCGACCAGCGCTCCGTTATTATCCCATGCATAAGGCAGACCGTTGAATCTCATAGTATCAATCAGTGGTCCCCATGATTTTGTGGCACCAGTCGAAGGACCTTGCCATTTACCGCCTGAACCCTGTGCATATTGGTTTTGAAGCTTAGGAAGTTTATTTACATAATCAAATGAATACGAGGTTGAATATTCAACATTTATTTTATTTCCTGTTGAACCGGAACCTTTTTTTGTTGTAATAATAATAGCACCATTAGCAGCCCTTAGTCCATATAAGGCAGTTGCAGCCCCACCTTTTAATACTGACATTGATGCAATATCATCCGGGTTCAGGTCAATAGCACGGTTAGAGTATGCTACGCCTTCAACCAGGTTGTTAGATCCATCATCAGGGTTTCCTGAATATGACATAGAATTATCAATGGGCACGCCATCAACGATAAATAATGGCTGGTTACTTCCGAGTATGGAATTCTGCCCTCTGATAATGATGTTGGAAGAGGCTCCCGCTGTTCCGGCAGAACTTGTTACCTGAACTCCTGCCACTTTACCATTAAGGTCGTTCACAACATTGATATTCGGCATCTTGTCAATCTGGTCGCTTTTTACTTCCTGCACCGAATATCCTAACGCCTTGGTCTCTCGTTTGATACCAATTGCAGTTATAACAACTTCTTCAACTTTCTTTGATTCGGATACCATTGCCAGATCAATGATCTTTTGTGCTCCAATGGTGACTTCCATTGTTTTCATCCCAACAAACGAAAACTGAAGAATTTTTGCATCAGCCGGTACTTCCAGTTTATAAGTTCCATCAACATCTGTGACAGTACCGAGTGTTGTGCCTTTGACAACTACCGATACTCCGGGTAAAGTAGAACCATCTTCCGAACTTCTGACTTTACCTGAGATTTGTCGCTTTTGCGCATTTACTACCTGCAATCCGATAAATATCAGGATTGTAAGTAAAAGGGTAAATTTTCTCATACACATTAGATTTTAGGTTATTAAAATTTTTATAAATCATCAAACGGGTATTCAAATCAAATGCTAAGTTAATGTTATTTTTTTATTAAGATTTTCATTTTATAGAATTATTTAAAAATATTTTTTACGAGAATTATTCACTTTTTGTTGATAAGTTTATTAATATTATGAATTACAAATAAATAAAAATATTAATCTGTTTATAAATTTTATCATTATTTATTCATGAGACTAAATTTTCAGGAACAAAGTGAACTGAAAATTTTAAGTCGAATCATCCCGACAAAGTCGGAGGGTAAATATCCCGTAGCTCTGTTGCGGAACTTTGGGTCCAGGGCTTGCCCAGGGGTACATACCCGTGATTAGCAAATATTTTTTAGGATTGTTATACTTGAATTATTAAAAGAAACAGAAAACCCTTATGGTTTGCCTGCAAAAACTAAATTTTACGAAATAATAAAACCATAAGGGTTTGACTAGTTATCACTTATCAGATAGAAGCTTGAAAAACCTTATGGTTTAGGTAGAACGTCCATCAACTGATATGGCTCAATTGAGTGTGCACACTCGAATGTGCCTATAGGACAGGCTTTTAATCCATGTAATCCACAGGGTCTGCAGGGAAGTTCTCTTTTTATTTCAATAATATGGGCATTATCTGATAACGGCCCGAATCCGAAATCGGGTACAGTTGACAGGAAAATCACTGATACACTTGCATTCATGGCAGAAGCGATGTGTGCAGGAGCTGAATCATTAGTATAATTCATCGTTGCCTCCTGCATCAGGGCGGCTGTTTCAAGAAATGATAATTCACCGGCCAGGTTAATAATATTCTTGTTTGATGATAACTTCAGGATACTCTCACAAATACGGGAATCTTCTTTACCACCAATGAGATAAATCATATAATGAGCAGGAAGAATATTTAAGAACTCCACCCATTTTGCAACAGGATATTGCTTGGTAAACCAGACTGATGCAGGCGCTATACAGATGTATGTGCCTGTTTTATATTTGCTTACCCTGGAGTAGTCAGTACTTCCCGGATAAAGTCTTGGTTTTACAAGTGTTTTATCAGTAATATTTTCAATAAGACTTTGGTTTCTTTCAGTTTCATGAATTCCATGACTGATCAGGTGTGGTATACGAAATGAAAATAGCCGCGAAAGAGGATTCTTATCAAAACCGGTAGTGGTCTTCGCATTAGAAAATACCGTAATAAGTCCGGTCGAAATAAATCTTTGCAGATTAATCACATGGTCATATTTTATCTTTCTTATTTTCCTGATAATTTGTAAAAGTCCTTTGTATTTTTTATTCTTTTTATTCCAAATAAGAATTTCATGAATAAAAGGATGATTTGTCAGCAAACTCTCGTTGCCTTTTCTCAGAAGAAAATCAATCTCAGCATCAGGATAAAATTTATGAAGTTTCTCAATGACTACTGTAGCAAGGATAACATCTCCGGTAAAAGCTGTCTGTATGATGAGAAATCTCTTCATTCAATATTGAAATAAATCTACTATTTGAGTCTGTTAATAATATTCAATATTTTGATTAACGAATATCGAATACTTACAAACATTTTTTATTTTTTAAGGTATTCATGAGATCGCTTCGCTAAAATAACGAATTATGATTTTAGATGTAACTGATAATCTGAAATCTAAAATCGTTAATCCTTGTTCTTAAATCAGTATTTTTGACTTTAAAGACAGATTACTTATTCAAAAGCCGATAGTTCTTGAATTCACCGATACGATTACCTCCCAGAAGGTTTTGTTCAATCCACGTGAGAACCTTGTATTTCATTCGTTCATGCTTATGAGCTTCCCTGTTTTTATCTGGTAGGCCTGAATACTGAAGCAGCTCATTCCAGTCAAAGGTGTTAATCCAGTTCTTCATGACGGCAGGATGTGACCCCATAAAAACAGGAACACGGTCTAACGGTCCGTAATCAAAGTCTTCTGTCTTGTTTACATTCATCAGGCCGGCTTTCTCCTCTCCATGAAAGATTGAATCCATGATAACAGATTTTTTTCTCATAACTCGCGGTGGTCTTACCCAACCGTAATGATATACAGCAGCATTGACCTTTGCGACTTTCAACTTATAAGTATTTTCCACCCGGCGGTACTGAAGTCCGTCGAATAGCGGTATCCGTCTGAAAGATTGTGCATCAAGCCAGGAGTGGATGTCCGGATCATTCCTGATGATTCTCACCTCCCTTCTGTACCAGTTATGTGCATTTTGAAAGTGATTATAATCTCCCCAGAAATGGACATAATCAAATAGTAATCCTTCCACCTCCTTATCATACAGTAATTTCCTGCAACGATCAATGATTATTTCGAGGTATTTTTCATGAATAACTTCATCTGCCTGTACATAAAACAACCAGTCACCCGTGCATTGATTTTTGGCTATGTCAGTCTGGTGAGCATTCTCAGTTCCATCAGGATATTTTATTGTATCCCAGACAGTATCAATTATTCTGATTTTAGGACTGGCAATGCTTTCAATGATTTCTCTTGTTTTATCTCCGGGATCACAATCACCTAAGGCAACAATAAATTCGTCGACAATTGGAAGTACTGACAGAATGGATTCTTTTACAGGATAATACAGTTTATCTGCATTTTTAACCATTGTAAAACCACTGATCGTCATTTTGTTTGTTTATAAGCTGGTTGATCAGGCGAACATCTGTAAATCATGAAGTTTCTTATAATAACCATTGAGTTTCAATAATTCTTCATGTTTGCCCCTTTCTACTATTTTACCTTCATGCATCACGCATATCTCATCTGCATGTATTACGGTCGAAAGGCGATGTGCGATGACAATGGAGGTCCTGTTTTGCATCAGTTTTAAAAGGGCATCCTGCACCAAACGTTCAGATTCGGTATCAAGGGCAGAAGTGGCTTCATCAAGAATCATAACGGGTGGGTTTTTCAGCACTGCCCTGGCAATGCATAATCTTTGCCGCTGACCCCCCGATAATTTACTGCCCCTGTCTCCGATATTGGTTTCATAACCAAGCTCTGTCTGAACAATAAACTGGTGAGCATTTGCCACCCTGGCAGCGGCAACAACTTCCTCATAACTGGCATTCTCAACCCCAAATGCGATATTGTTAAATATGGTATCGTTAAACAATATGGATTCCTGGCTGACAATTCCCATCAGGCTTCTTAGATCGCTTATTTTGCAGGTTTTGGTCGGGATACCATCCACGAGTATTTCACCTGACGTCACATCAAATAAACGGGGCAGAAGATCGACCAGAGTAGATTTGCCTGCGCCCGACTGGCCTACTATCGCAATCGTTTTTCCTTTGTCAATTGTCAGGTTAATATTGTTAAGGACAGGTTCTTTATCGTAAATAAAACTTACATCCCTGTATTCAATTTGTGACCTGAACTCATTTATGGCAACAGGGTCCTCGCATTCTTTGATCTTTTCTTCCGAACTGATGATGAAATCAATCCTGTCAGCGGAAGCAAGCCCCCTGAGTATGCTGTAATAGGCGGATGAGAAGGATTTGGCAGGATTTATTATCTGGGAAAAGATGACGAGATAAGCAATGAATTGTTGTGAATCAAGTGATCCCTGATGTCTTAAAACAAGTGTTC
>JAPLDU010000056.1:0-34754 GCA_026391255.1 Bacteroidia bacterium
TTGCCCTAATTTTTGAGTCGTTTATTTTCTCAGCAAATAAGTTGAAAGTAATTTCCCGGCAGATCAAAATTTTATTTACTCAACTGTCAGGGAAGAAGTACAAAATCTTAACAACTTGACATAAACAGCAGGCCCTAATTATTCCTCTTTTTCAGTACATTATAAAAATGAGTTTCGAAATCTTCACGTGGTGAAGGAGCAGGAACCAGCACCAGCTTGCCGTAAGGATCAATCAGGTAATATGTCGGGAAAGTCAGCACCTGGTACTGTTTCATGATGTCCTGGTTATTGCCGTAAAAAAGGAATGTCCAGTTATAGTCTTTTTTCAGTAGTTCAGATGTAAAGTTTTTATAATCGCCTTCGCAGATCACAGTCACAATTTCGATCTGATCGCTATGGTCGTGATTGAGTTTGTTGAGTAGTCCGAATTCTTCCAGGCAGGGCAGGTTGCTGAATGTGCAGAAATTCAGGTACACGTATTTTCCCCTCAGATCAATGAGTTTCACATGCTGGTTATCGCGGTCAAGCAGTTCAAATAACGGGGCATCGTAACCCACCATCAGTGCGGTGACCTTGTCACGAAAGTTTCCGGCAATGATTTTTATCCGGGGATTCCTGGTCTGAACAATAGTGGAATCAAGTAACTCAACCAGCCGGAAAGGAGGGAAGTTCTTTTCATAGTACGAGTTAAACAATTCTTTCAGCAGTACGATTTCTTTCAGTTCATTATTACCCGCAGAATGGTTACCCGGCATTGAAGCAAGTATTGCATTGTAAGTTTTATTTGCTGCTTTTCCGTCTGTCATTTTAGTACTGTCAGCAACTTCACCCTGTGAAATTTCGGCATTTTTATACACTTCATTAAAAAGATCCATATAGGCAGGGTTTTCATAAAGCACAGGCTTGTTAAGGAAGTAATCACGGATGATTTTCTGATTTCCCCCGATGGTCAGGATAAGCCTGATATATGCGTACCGATATGTCCTGTAATCGAGGAAAAAAGAATTTCCGACCGGTTGATATGGCCTGTCAAATGCAGCCAGTATTGAGTCAACGGTGTGCTTTACTGTACGTTTATAGGCTATTGCCAGGATGGTTTCACTCATCAGGCTGTCGTAATGGTCGTCAAACCCACGCAGCAGGTCATTCAGGTTATTTTGATCCTTGTTATTAATTCCAAGATAGATTTCATCGGGCTTAAAATAAGGATTCAGAAGCTGTGCCTGGTTTTTATCAGCCCAGGGTGGCAGGATAAGCTGATAATTTTTTCCGGGTTCGGCAAACAACAAACCTTTATAAATACCCAGTTTAATACTCAGCCTACATACTTTTTCGAGGTTTATCGAAAAACCAAAATTACCGTCTTCATCAACACTGGTTTCGGCGAGCAATGTTTCGATACCCGTAAGATAGTCATTGCATGCCTGAAGCCTGAGCAGGTGTCCGCGATATGACGGGGCATTCCCGGAAATCACCACCAGACCGCCCGAAAAGCTTTGCTGATGAAAGACCATAAAAAAGAAAATCAAAAGATATTTTGAAAACTTCATCTTAGCCGGAAGTATTATTCGTGTTCAATGCATTCGTAGAGTTTGAATTATAAAACTACCTAATTACCTAACCCGGACAAGCCAGAACCAAACATGAAATCACAAATCTCAAAATACAAATAACAAATAAATATCAATCAACAAAATTACAAATTCAAAATAATTTGTTTCGTATTTGAAATTTTGATATTGTTTATTATTTGTTTTTTGTAATTTGTAATTTGTATTTTTACTACTCGGAGTAACCTCAATCTTCAAATCGCATTGAAACTAGTCGCCGGTCATTATAAACAATGGCTTAAACTCGAAACTGCTGAATACCGGTCGGAGGCGTTCCGTATTATAATATTTTTCGACGTTGACTAATTTTTTTGTACTGGTGATTATTTCAAGCGGAGCATTGTCATACCTGCCATTCCGGAGAATCACCAACCTGCCGTGAATACCTTTCAGAATCAGGTCAAGGGCAAGATTCCCGTAAGCCATGGGCACAATGGAATCGATGGCATCCGGGTCGCCCGAACGGACAAGGTAACCCAGTTTCTGGTTGATTACGTTAATTGGTTTTCCATTATTGAACCGGGGAGATAGTTCCATGAATCGTGCAGAGACAAGATCACCGATACCGCCTAATTTCATGTGTCCGTATGCATCGGTTGAAGTATCTTTAAACACCATTTCACCGCCGGTGAAAATGGCGCCTTCGGAGACCAGTACTACCGAGTATTTGCTTGGGTTTGAGAACCTGTCTTTAACAAGCAGTTCAGTGAGCAGTTCCATGTCAAATTTGTACTCGGGTATTACACAACGGTTAGCAGCGCCGGCCATGGTGGGAAGTATGGCAGTAAAGCCAGCATAACGGCCGAAAACTTCAATGACCAGCACACGTTCATGTGATCCGGCTGAGGTTCGCAGGCTGTGCGTCATCTCGATGGTGCGGGTGATGCAGGTGCTGAATCCTATGCAATAATCAGTTCCCGGTACATCATTATCCATGGTTTTGGGAATGGCGATCACTTTCACACCTTCCTTGTACAATCTCACTCCGTAGCTAAGGGTATCGTCACCACCAATGGGAATGAGGAAATCAATTCCCAGGAAATCAATATTCTTCAGAACCTCTTTGGTCAGGTCGTTGACTTCCGCTTGATACTTGTCTTTAAGGTGATCGGGCACATTCTCACGTGTCACATGGCTTGGCCGGGTACGTGAAGAATGCAGGAATGTACCGCCTGTACGTCCCACCCGGTTCACGGTGTCTTCGTCAAGATGCTGAACCCACGTGCTGTTATCGGCTTTTTTATCACGGATAACGTTCATAATTCCTGCCCAGCCCCGACGTATACCAATCACATCGTATCCTTCGCGGATCGCACGTATCGTCACTGCCCGGATGGCAGGGTTCAGCCCCGGTACATCGCCTCCACCGGTGAGGATTCCTATTACTCCTTTTTTCTTTTTGATATTAATATTATCCATGCTTAATTCCTTAATTTACAAAAAAATATTAACGGCTCAACCCTCATTAGTATTTTATTTAAAACGAACAATTGAACAATTGAACAAACGAACTTACAAATATTTTTGCAGTTTAATGGAACACGAATAACACAGATTTTACTGATTTACACTGATCCGTGATTATCTGTCGAATCCGTGTTATCTGTGTTCAATTTTTTTCTATCGTTTGTAAATATTTTCCTCTTGAATTCAGGGGTCTTACCAAAATTTAATAATAATCCGATTTCTTTTTCGGTTGCTTTCAGGTAATTGATTAACTGTAATTCATGTTCTTCAATAACAAACTCTGCTGCTTTTAATTCCAGTATTATTGAATCCTCAACAATTACATCGGCAAAATATTCACCAACTATCTGACTATCGTATAATACTTTTATTGGTTTTTGTTTCTCTGCTTTCAACCCATTTTTTACCAATTCAATTATCAAAGCATTTTCATAAACCTTTTCCAAAAATCCAAATCCAAGAGTATTATAAACTGTATAAAAGCATTTTATTATCTTGTTTGATAGTTCTTTATGTAATAATTCATTCATATATTTATATTTTTTATGGAACACGAATAACACAAATTTGACTGATTTACACTGGTCTGTGATTATCTGTCGCATCAGTGTAATCTGTGTTCATTTTTTTTCAAAGTTATCCAATTTTAATTATCTTTGTATTTAACTGAATCCTGCAGGTCAGGACTCGACTCATTGATAGTCAGTAATTCAAATGATTTGATTTGTAACCTGGCCAAAGGATCAGTATATTTGTTTAAAAATAAATTTTAAATAATAGTGATATGAAAAAAGTTGTTTTTCTGTTATTTACATTTTTTTTAACAGTATTTTCCCTGCAATTGTATTCACAATGTACTCCTGACCCGGGATGTGTTGATGATACGGTGCCCGGGCAGATATGTCCGGCTGTGCTTCCACAGGGAACCATAAATGTTCCGTACTCACAGGTAATGACAATCATACCTCCTGCAACTGCCGTCGTTTCATCACAGACTGTGAACATTTACAAAATCGTTCTTACCAGCATCAACAACCTTCCCCCTGGGATTACAATGCAGACCGATGTGGCAAACAACACTTTCATGATTTATAATGTCACCAATCCGAAATACTGTGCATTATTAAGCGGAACGCCGACCGATACAGGAACTTATAAATTAAAGATTGTCACTGAGGTATATATTAACTTGTTTAATAATCCTTTGGATGCCGGCGCTTTTACAGATTCCACCTCTTATTTTATCAAAATAATAAGTCCCGGTAGTGGAATTATAATGGCAGACTATCGTCATTTCAGGATTCCGACCCCTGCCAATCCATTTTCTTTTGCTGATAAGCTGCAGGTGATTTCGCCCTATCAACAGCCAATTTCGCTTAAAATATTCAATTGTCTGGGACAAAAGGTGTATGAGGAAAATATTAAAGCAGTGGAAGGAGAGAATTATTTTCAGTTAAATGCCGGCAATCTTACTGATGGCCTGTATATTTATTCTGTCAGTAATGCCAATAATACTTTTAACGGAAGGTTGGTTATTTCTAAACGCTGATAAAGTTGGTTTTTCGTATTGCTATCCTTAATCTGGTATTATTTTTTCCCTTATTCCTGTTTGGGCAGAGTACCGTAATTAAAGGGAAGGTAACCGATGCCTCAAACCATGAGACTCTTATCGGGGTCAATGTTCTGATTACTTCTTCAAATGGCACGGCAACTGATGTTGATGGCAATTATTCCTTGGAAGTAAAAGAAGGTAAGCTTACAGTTACTTTCAGCTATATTGGTTACACGGCTGAATCCCGATTAATCAGCATCAAAGCCGGCGAAACGAAACGTCTTGATGTTGATATGCATCCTTCTACCGTGATGCTCGATGCCGTGGTGGTTTCTGCAGGCAAGTTCGAGCAGAAACTGGGTGATGTTACCGTTTCCATGGATGTGATCAAGCCCTCTATGATCGAGAATAACAACGCCACCAACATGTCCACCGTGATTGAAAAAGTACCGGGTGTGACAGTGACCGACGGGCAGGCAAGCATCAGGGGCGGCAGCGGTTACAGTTACGGTGCAGGCAGTCGTGTTATGGTGCTGGTTGATGATCTTCCCATCCTCTCATCCGATGTGGGAGATGCAAAATGGGATTATATACCGCTTGAAAATATTGAACAGGTTGAGATTCTTAAAGGAGCCTCATCAGCATTGTATGGTTCATCGGCATTGAACGGAGTAATCAATATACGTACTGCATTCCCGCGGCAGGAACCACATTCAACCATCGAAGTATTTTCAGGAATGTACATGGATCCAAAAAGGGAATCATTGAAATGGTGGGGAAATACTCTGAGGCTCTTCAATGGTACTACATTCTCACACTCAAGAAAAATAGGCAATTTTGACCTGGTCACCGGCATCAATATTTATGATGACGAGGGTTACCGAACGCAGAATTATGAAAAACATACCCGGTTTGACCTTGCGGTACGTTACCGCGATCCCAACATTAAGGGACTGTATTATGGTTTTGGCTCAAACGGGATGTACATTGATAAATCTGACTTTTTTCTCTGGCTCAGCGCCGATTCGGCTTACAAGCAAAACACAAGCTCGGTGAACCCGACTACCGGTTATCGTTTTAACATTGACCCATACGTGGTTTACCAGCAGTCTGACAGCATCCGTCACAGCCTGAAGACCAGGTTTTACAGGGTAACAAATAATATTGCCGGAGCCAATAAGGACAACCGTTCAGATTCTTATTTTGCCGATTACCAGTTCCAGCGGAAATTCCGTAACGACCTGGTATGGATAAACGGTGTCACTGCGGATTACGGCAATGTGGTGGCCGAATTATACGGCAATCATAAAAGCTCGGGTGAGGCAGTGTTCTCGCAGGTTGACAAAAAGTTTCTCGGGCAAATTTCATTTTCATTGGGACTGAGATGGGAGTTTTACCGGCTCGATCATGAAACCAAGGATTCACGGCCTCTTTTCCGTACAGGGGTAAATTATCAACTGGCTGACAATACCTATCTCAGGGCCTCTTACGGCCAGGGTTACCGCTTTCCGACCATTGCCGAAAAATATACCGAAACTACCGTCAGCAGCCTGCGCATTTTTCCCAACCCGGACCTGAAACCTGAAACTGGCTGGAGCTCAGAGATCGGGATCAAGCAGGGGGTGAAGATCAGCAACTGGAACGGTTATCTTGATGTTGCCGCCTTCTGGACAGAGTACCACGATATGATGGAGTTTACTTTTGGAGTATATAACCCTGATTCGATACCACCTTCCATTGACTGGATGGGTTTTAAATCTGTCAACGTAGGCAATGCACGCATTACCGGCATTGATGTAACATTTACCGGGCAGGGTAGTGTATGGGGATTACCTGCTACCATCCTGGCAGGCTATACTTATACCGATCCCATTAACCTGAATGATACATTACATACCAGTACGAGCAAAGTATTGAAATACCGCTTTTACCATTCATTCAAGGCAGATGCCGAGATTGATCGTAAAATTCTGTCAGCCGGTATCAGTATGGAATACAACAGCAACATGGTCAACATTGACCGGGAGTTTGAAGATGGAATAGCCGGCATCCAGATATTTCCGGGCTTGAAAGAATACAGGCAGACACATAATAAAGGATACACGGTTTTTGATTTTCGTTTCGGCGTCCAGGCTACCACGAACTCAAAATTGTCCCTGATCATTAAAAACCTCTTCAACAATGAATATATGGTCCGACCAGGAGATATCAGGCCACCGAGGAATATCACTTTTCAGTACCAACTTAAACTTTAGGAAATTATGCTCCAATCAATGACAGGATTCGGTAAGGCCGTTTGTGAAGTGGCGGGCAACAAAATTACCATTGAGATCAAATCGCTTAATAGCAAACAAGCTGATATTTCAGTCAAAATGCCCCAGAAATTCAGGGAAAAAGAAGTAATCATCCGGAACGATATTCTTAAAAGCCTTGGAAGAGGAAAGATTGACTTTAACCTGAACGAGGATAAAACCGGTTCCGACAGGCTTACTTCCATTAATGATGCGGTGGTGGAAGAGTATTTCAGAAAAATTAGCGATTTAAGCATAAAGCTTGGATTGCCGGTCACTGAGCAGGTGATGCAGGTGATCATGCGGCTGCCGGATTCACTCAGCATAAAAGAAGAAGAGATCAACGAGGATGAATGGCGGATTATTTCTGAATGTATTTCTCAGGTATTGTCGAAGGTACAGGAGTACCGGCAGCAGGAAGGCCAGGTTCTTGAAGCTGATATCACCTCAAATTTAAACAACATCATCCATTTACTTGAACAGGTGAAAGATTACGAAGATCAGCGGATCACGACTATCAGACAACGCATAAACAACAGCCTTTCCGAAGTGTATGATTTGCTTACCTTTGATAAGAACCGGTTTGAACAGGAGCTGATTTATTATCTTGAAAAACTGGATATCAATGAAGAAAAGGTCAGGCTGGCCAATCATTGCAGTTATTTCCTCGAGACCATGAAACAGGAAAAAGTTCCGGGCCGTAAGCTGGGTTTTATTTCACAGGAGATAGGCCGCGAGATCAATACCATCGGCTCAAAAGCCAATGATGCCAATATTCAGAAGATCGTAGTGAGAATGAAAGACGAGCTGGAAAAGATAAAAGAACAGCTTTTGAATGTTCTTTGATCAGGCTGTAGGTTTTCAGACTGTAGACTATTAGGATTTAACTCTGACATTCATAATTGACAACAGGAAATTTCTAATTCACTCAGACCCTGAAAGGGTCGAAGCTCAATAGCCCCGGGCGCCAGCCCGGGGTTGAGAAATGCCCACCCATTGGTTTCCGGCTTCGCATGTAAAATGTTGTTATGAAACGAACAACTACCTGCGAAGCCGGCGCAATCCTCTCCAATATTATTCGACCCTCAGAATCATGAAATTGCCGGCCGGTCTATAACCTGATAATCTTTTTTACAATAATATTTTCTCCTTCTAAGACTCTGATAAAATATACCCCGGCAGGAATATCAGTCAGATTGATTATTGTTTTTCCCGTACCTGGAATTCCGGATGATCTGATTAATTTGCCGGATGCAGAATAAACCTCAATAAATAAGGGTTTGACTGAATTGATGACCAAATAGCCGGTAAACGGATCAAAGTCAATAACAGGCGACCTATTCACAATACCATTTATTCCGAGAATAGTCAATTCTATTTCGTCAGTCGCAATGCAACCAGAAGTGTTGGTAACGGTGACAGAATACACATTTGATTGTGAAACGGTAATGACTTGTGTTGTATCGCCGGTCGACCACAGGTATGTACACCCCGGATTGCCTGCATCAAGAGTAAGAGAAGCGCCGGGTAGTATAATTGTATCGTTCCCGAGGTTTACTATAGGAACCGGAAAAACTACTACTTCATGTTGCGAAATATGAGTAAGGTTTCCGTTGTGCGTTGTGAGAATAACAGAATAGGTACCTGCTTGATTAAAAATATGATGAGGATTATGCAAAACAGAAATACTGTCTGCTGATAAAGTATCGCCAAAATTCCAGTGGATGGTATCAAGCGCTGTATTGCTTAAAATATTAAAACTTACAGTCCCGCCTGCACAAACATCCTGATAAGAAAAATCCAGAAGGTTGCTAAAATAGGATGTAATAAAATTGGGAATGGATTTCATACTTTGACTTAAAGGTGGTACAACTAATAATGTATCAATTATCATATTGCAGTTGTTCCCTTCAAGATTTGGTTGGTTAATTATGCACATCATACTTGAAGTTTGTCCACCTGAAATATAAATCTTACCATCCGGGGCTAATTGTATTGCCCCATTACCATCAGCATACCACATATTTACTGAATTAATTATATCACTGGGACTTCCCGCATTAAGATTATACTGGTAAATATGAATACCGTCAGAAACATACATTTTTGATTCATCGGGTGAAAATTCAACTCCTTGCACTGCGAAAAAATTAGTATTATTAATAAGGAGATAATTTTGAACAATACCAGTAGTATTGTTAAAGTCGTATAGTTCAACATATGGATTAAACCCAGGATTTACATAGTATTCTATAGCCAAAGCTAATTTTGACCCTTTGTTTGAAAATTTCATATCACCTCCGCCATAATTATTAATCCCGGAATATGTTGTACCGATAGAGGTAATAACCGGGCTGCTGAGTCCGACCGGTGTAATAAGGTAGGCATAGAACTGATCGGAGTTCCAGTTATGTACCATCACCCAGGTATCCACTTTATTGCCATGTACAACAGCGGTAATATTTTTTGCAACTTTGGGCAATAAATTGGTATTCTTGGTGCTGTCCACCACATCGCCTTTGCCGTTGTCGAGGTTCATATCAATTACTGTGTAATTAAACCCATGATCTTCACCTGTCGGAACATAGTAAACACTGATAGTAAACAGAAAATAAATATGTGTACTATTTGGAAGGGGAACAATTACACCGGTCTGTCCATTGCAACCGTATAATCCTGTTCCATGTGGCATAACCTGGTGGTATCTATTCCATACAGTCTTCCCGTCAGAATAAAATAATAAATTGCCCTGATAGTCAGAAATACAACATGTTTCATTGCCACAATTAGTTTGCCCTCCACTTTCATATACTTCATGACCCGAATTAAAACAAAATCCGGCATATCCTCCAAAATACCAATTATTTGCTTCACCCTGTGCATTAACAAAATAGGGTAATATTGATAAAAAAACGGATAAAATAATAATACGTTTCATAAAAGTAAATTTTATTTTTTAAAAAAACTCACACTCAAATATCATAAATTCTATTTTATTCATAAATACCTAAGTGTTAGTTTAATAATCTTTTGGTTTTCTATGGTTTAATAAATATGATAGGAGTAATCACGATAATCAGGTAAGTTATAATAAACATTAACTAATGTTGCAGTAAAATTTGAGCCGGAATTACAATTATAGAGTGCATCACTCGTTCCATATCCTGTGCATGACCAATCTGATAAATATGCCACAGGAGTATTAGATCCATCGTAAAATTTTACAATTGCAACATATACATATGTCAAATCCTGAACAGGGATATCTTCTTCGGTTGTTGTGTTTGCCGGGCAGTCAAAGATATCATCATTATAATTCCCATTACATGGACTGCCATACTTTACATGACATTTGTAAGAGCAATGAGTAGCATTTCTTACGAACAACCTAAGCTGAGGACCAGCAAAGGCATTATCTGCAATTATTGAACCGCAGATCAAAATTATTAGAAATAATATATATTTTTTCATTTTTAATATTTTTAAAATATACCTACTCGTATAGCTTTTCGGCAACCGCTTATTTATTTTCTTTTTCAAGTGTTATTGACCTGTTTGTGTTATTAATCCCGCCCGGTATTTTGGAACGCCGGGCGGGTGTTTCCTAAATTCATGACTGATCAGGATATTGTAATTTCTGTATGTAAAAGACTTATTACCGTTGAGATAATAATATTGAATTGAATCATAAGAAGAATAAGACAGGGATTGGCAGGATTAACAGATAATAATTGTAGAAAATACCAAATAAATTGAGGAAATAAGAAATTCCGGTGTTATCGGGAAATGCCTGCGAACTATTTTCCGGAATATAGGAAGAAGTATCTTCCGTCTTCCGTCTTCCGTCCATTTATAAGTTATTTTTGTTCCTGTAATTTTGGGAAAGATACAACATTATTTTATAAAATCCAAATTTATTTTTAAGTATTTGTAAATATTGCCAGGCGTTTAATTGGAAATGTCAATATGCCTGAATATAAGGTGATATCTGGTATTCGTTATTTAACCCTGCTGTACTGGTTGCGCCGGCTTCGCTGGGTGATGGTTGTTTCAAAATAGCGTTTAACATGCGAAGCTGGAAACCAAGGGGGAGGTGGCACGTCAACCCCGGGTTTCGCCCGGGGCTATTAAGCTTTAAGTCCTTCGGACTTTTATTTAAAAATTATTTATCTATAGAGTGCAGGATTGGCCGGGAATACCAGGATGTGACCCTTACGTGGTCGGCGGATCCTGATTCAATCCATATGTCAAACCAGCCTTCCTGAATGGAATATTAACACTGGCCTTCAGGCCGGGGAATACGAACCAGTCTGACCTCTACGGCTTTAGCCCTGAACCAGAATATCAATTGTCCTAAGCTCCGAAGGAGTAGGACGATGTAATGCAGGCTGTGCCGGCTTCGCTGGGTGATGGTTGTTTCAAAATAGCGTTTAACATGCGAAGCCGGAAACCAAGGGGGAGGTGGCACGTCAACCCCGGGTTTCGCCCGGAGCTATTCAGCTTTAACTCCATCGGACTTTTATTTCAAAATTATTTATCTATATAGTGCAGGGCTGGCCCGGGGCTACAAAGATGTGACACCTACGTGGTCGGCGGACCAGCCGGGGTTAATTAAGAATCAATTAGTTAAAGGACTATTGTCCATTTTGTTCACTATTCGGAGTGGACTCAATGTTCGTCCGCCGGAGGCGGAGTTCGATTGTTCATAGTTATTCGGATTCCCCGACATCTTTGCTTTCTGAGACTTTCGCACGCCTGTATTTTATAATGGCATACAAAACAGATATTATCAGCAATCCTGAGATACCATCCACCGGAGCGCTGCCTCCTATCGGCCCTTCATGGCCTGCATTGCCGGTAGGCGCCTGGGGATCAGAATAAGCAACCGCGGTAATAAAAATGAATGTGGCAAATGCCAGTGCAGGCATTATTGCCCTGATATATTTTTTCATAAGCAGTTTTTTAAATTGTTCAATATTAATTTAGCTGTTTAGACTGTAGGCTATTAGACATTTAATATCAAATTTCTGAAATCTTACCGCGTTTTGGCAAAAAATTCCAAAAAACAAATCACAAAAAACAAATAATAAACAATATCAAAATTTCAAATACGAAATGCATACACCGGTTTTGAATTTATTATTTTGTTGATTCGAATTTATTTGTAATTTGTATTTTGAGATTTGTGATTTCTTGTTTGTTTCGGGCTCGTCCAGGTTAAGTTCAGAAATTCAATAGCATCACTGTTATTATTAATTACAAATCAATCACATTAAAAGATAAGCAGCCGCCTGGCTATTGTATGATCTGGAAATCTCAACCTTACCAGGTAGACTCCGTCGGACAGCCCTGTACTTATCTTATTATTTTTGTCAGTGTTGATGTCCCGGCTCAGCAAACACTCACCGGTACAGGAAAACATATCCAGATGACATGGCGCTCCAGGGTAATTATAAATGTAAATATCGCTTCCATAGCTATAAATTACCGTGTTTTTGGAAACATTGACAGAGTCAGGTTTTTCATAAGGGATAAAATGCAGGAGAAACCGTTCGGGTGGGTCTGAAATATTGGCATTAAATGAATACCCAACGGTAGCACAAAACTCAGGAGTGATAAGGTAACTGCCGGTGCTGCCCACCCGGAAATCAAGCGGTATTGTAATTTCGTTATTCAGTACCGGAAGTACGTTGATGGAATACTTTTGGTTATTTTTTATTGTGTACAGGTCTGGAGCTTCTTCATTCATACTGAACCATTTTTCAGTCCCTTCATAATTGCCGGCAGCAGAATCAAAGCTGACAATGACTTCGTCAGAATAAGTACCGTCACTGACTTTCAGTCTTATCAGATTCCTGATTAAATCATTATTTTTCAGGAAGAACTGATCCTGGAGAACCCTGATGCCGTCTGACATACCAAGGCTTCCCTGAAACGCCGACCGGACAAAAAAACCCTGGCCGGCCGGGATGATATTTCCGGCCGCGTTAATTCCCAGTCCGTTACATCCTGAATGATAGCTTGCCCATGAACCTGCCGCATCGTTCCAAATCCAGATATCATAACCCGCATTGTTTACCAGGCAATTCCTTGTCCAGCCTGTTGAAGCATCCCAGTCGACTGGCGAGGGATAAGGATTTCCTATGAGGTTGTAACCGTTCCCGATTCTTGTCACCGGGAATGATACTTCAGCATGATTGAGATTTCCTTCAAACTGAAGAACCCGGGAGTTGGGAGCGTTACCACCAAAAACATACTTGGTCACATAGCCTTTATCCGGGGTGACATCATCAGCAGAAGTCAGACCCTGCCATGAATCTGCCGCTTCATTATATTTATCGAGGGTGCAGTTCAGGAAAACAGTACCTGTCTGACCTTGTGATGAACCTCCGGGGATTGTATTGCTCACAGGCAATGAGACCAGGTGGAATGCATTTCCGTTCAGGCAGCGTTCAACAATGGCCGTTCCATTGCCCGTGAAGCCATGATCAATAAATGAACCAGTTCCCGTTGTTCCTGAATGAATGACAAGGCAGCCGGGCCCGTCAAGTTCTGACAGGCCGTCAACACTGAGTGAGCAAGAGGGTGGAATATGTAGTATAGCTCCGCTGGAAACAAGCAGGTCACCGGTAACATTTACCGGTTGGGACAGTGAGAGTTGTGAACTGCCGGAAACACTGAGACTGCTGATAACCGGGGGCAATCCATTTCCTGTGACCTGCGACCCGGTCGAATTATAAAAATATGCAGCCCCGCTGCTGAAATTCCTCGCACCTGTCAGTCTGATGTTGCCCTGTGCTCCTATACTGCTGATACCGTCTGGTGAACCGATAATAAGTGTAGCTCCGCTTTCCAGGCTGAAAATCCCGCTGCCATCCAGAATATAATCACTCATGTCGAGTACTGAACCTGCTAAAACATCGAAAATTAAAGCACCCGTGAAAGTACCACCATTCCTGATAAAATGTTGCTCCTGTGAACCTTTGAAATTTATTGTTCCATTACCGGACCCCGTCTTTGTTATTGTGCCTCCCGATATCACCAGGTCGCCCGACAGGTTAATCACGACATTTCCCGTACCGGAACTCAGGTTCAGTGTGGCAATGTCTATTTCGCATGCACCACCAATATCAAGTGTATTTCCGGTATTGGCCACCATGCGTAGCGACCCGGTGCCGGTACTTTGAACAATAAAACTGCCATTGATTACAGACAGGTTGCCGCCCAGACTGATATTGCCCGTTTGTTGCGGACAGTTCCAGATAAAATCAGCGAAGGACTGGACCAGACCTCCCGGTGTCCCTGTATTTGTTGTATATCCGGATATTTCGCAGGTGGAACCCTCATGCCAGGTTGCAGAAGGGACAGTGCCTCTCGAAGTGGTAAAATGATGAAGATAGATGCCACCGTCCATAAATTCCAGGCTCCCCGTCGGGGTGACTGTCCCGGCATTGACAAGTTCACCATAAACCATCATGCCGGGGGAACTGCCATTGCTGATGGTAAAAACAACGGCCGGATTGATATTTACAATTGCACCTGCTTCAATTGTAACCTGGCCGGCCGATTGGTTGGTAGATACTGTTACGGAATGTCCGTTCGTCACGGAGATTGAATAAGCAGCATTTGAAGGTGCATCAGATGCCTGGTACCAGGTATTTCCGTCAAATGATGCCTGCCAGGTGAATGCTGTACTCCATTGGCCCGATGTGACAGTCCTGAAGTGATCGGTGGTATTGCTCCTGATGATTACGGTATCACTCACCGCAGAAATAACGCCATTGGCACTTACAGTCAGGATGACCGTATCCGTTGCCAGGAAACGAAAACCAGGCGGAAAACTCAGTAATCCTGAACTTATCTGGCCAGGTATCCCTGACATTAAAACAGAACCACTGTTACCAACAATAATATCAGCAGAAAAATCAAGGTCTGTATTTGAATAATCATCCAGTGCGGCAATGACAGGTTGTGGATTCAGGTCATTATTAACATAAACAGTGGACGGAGGCTGGACAATAAAGCCAAGTCTTGTGGCCATAACGTTTATCCTGTTGACCCCGGATTGTACGGAGCTAATTGCTCCACCTGCATCGGCCTGTCCAAAAGATGAACCGGTAGGATCAGCGCCTGCCGAAATGATCCTTAATTGAAACTGCTGATGATCAATTACGGAAGTCGTTTTAAAGCTCAGGTAAAGATCGATGCTGGCCGAATCATTGTCAGGGACTGTCAGCAACGCGCCACTGTTTCCTGAAAAAGTAATTGATTCGCCCGTCACCGGAACTTCAGCAAGTAGTATTCCTGAATGAAAGATCGCGGCCTGTCTGATGGTTGATGCCCAGGAAGCCACTGAATTATTGGCTCCTTTTCCAATTGTTAAAGAAAGCAGTGATGTTCTAAGAGTATCAATATCCATAGTACCTCCGCCATCTCTCACGGTAAAAGACCATACCCTGATGCCATCCGAAGTTGTACTAATCTGATCCGATGTGTAAGAAGTATAACTAATTGCTGGCGCTTCATTACCGGAACTGATGATATCGGAACTGTTAGCCAACGGTTGATTTGCAGTAATTGACACATTATCAATTCCGAGTGCCTGTGCATTGCCTGTGGATGTACCGCTGCTAACCGAATAGTTCCAGGCCAGGTAAAGATCAGCATTGACAGCCATCGACTGGTTCAGGGTTTTGGCCAGAACTGATACAACAGAACCCGGAGCATTTGAGAACCCATTGTTATCGGCATTGGCAGAAAAAGCAACCAGGAAATTACTGCCTGCATTTGACCAGGTGCTGCCATCCGCGGAGAAATACATCTGGATGCTGAAACCGGCCGGATTGGAGCCATTCCGGTATTTTTCCACATCGTATGACAGGATAAGCGAAGGAATCGTTACTGTACCGCTGTTGTGCAACCTGACATATACATTTACGCTTTTTGAAGCAGTGGTTGTCGAAATACCTCCCACAGCCCTGTCAAATGCCAGTGATGGGTCACCTGCAGCAAAATTGTATATACCATTGGTGGCAGTGCCGCCCATGTTATTGCCACCCCGTTGCTCAGTGTTTGAAGAAGCAGATGCATAACTGCTAACGGTTCGTGAGAGGCTGTTCTTATCTGCTTTCCATCCTGTCGGAAGAGATGCCGTCGCAGAAGTCCCGATGGAGAAGGATTCAGTAATAGTCTGGCCTGCCGTGATTGACAACTGGGTAAATCCTAAGCAGGGATTCAAAAACAGACACATAAAAACTAACAGGCTTTTAGCCTGAAAACAGTAAACAAATTTTTCCATAAAAATTTAATTAAAGGGTTTGACAAAATGATGAAATATTTCGTAGCTATTTCATATTCAAATAGTTAATTAATAACAATAAATGTAACTGCTCAGGAATATAGGCTGTAGGTTATTAGGCTGTAGACTATTAGTATTTTATTTCTGAAATCTTGACGTGTTTTGGCAAAAAATCCAAAAAACAAATCACAAAAAACAAATAATAAACAATATCAAAATTTCAATTACGAAACAAGCAACTTTGAATTTGTTATTTTGTTGATTGATATTTATTTGTTATTTGTATTTTGAGATTTGTAATTTCTTGTCTGGTTCTGGCTCGGCCAGGTTAGGTATTTAGAAATTGTTTTGAATTTTATAACAAAGTTGAGTTAATCTTCTTATATGATTGATTATTATTATATTATAAAGTTTTTCGTACCCTCCCCTTTTTCCCCTCCCTGCTGGCAGGGAGGGGATTGACCTCTATGTTTTATCCCTCCTTGCTCGCAGGGAGGGGTTAGGGGTGGGTAAAAATTGAATGCATCAATAGCTTGAAATTTTAATAATTCAAAACAGTTTCTTAGAAAATAAATCAATTATCACACTAAAATTACTGTTTTTCCTGATACTTGATACCTGATACCTGATACTAATTCTAAACGCCTACAGTCTAAACAACATGAATAATTACCAACAAGCTTTTCACCTGATAATATTCAGTTGCAATGTCTGCACGGAACCTGCAGTAGTGAGCCTGACCAGGTATGATCCATTGGCAAATTCCGACAGGTCAATATCAACCCGGTGGTTTCCTGCACTGAAAATTCCCGATACAGGTTTTGAAACAATGCTTCCGGCCAGGGTACAGATAGAAATATCAATATGCGAATCGCTGTTCGTGTAAAACTGAATTGTTGAGCTCTTAGAGGCCGGATTAGGGTACATACATGGAAATTCAGTACCCGATAATTTCAGGGATGCGGCAATACTGATCCCGTTGGCCGTGAACTGGTTGTTTCCGCTGATCCATTGATCAGCAAAAACAGGAATTTCGGTATTTTCAACCGGGTTCCAGAGACGCAGACAGAATGTTTCCAAATTATATAGTCCGTCTTTTTCAGCAGACAGGTCATCATCACCCCAAATTGTAACGGCATTGAAACCTGAACTAAGAACCGTGTTTCCAACCAGTAATCCGTTTTCGTCAAACACAGCAATCTCAGAACTTTCAGGGAATCCGGCAAGAGCGCCGGGCATTAATCCAAGAGTCATATTATTCCCGGTAATGACGGGTTTACCAAAATGCCGGTTTTCCTGGTCCAACGGGAAAGATTTATCATTGTTAAAAGCATCTGCCGGGTAAGTCAGAGTTGAAGCTGATAAAAGATATACATAGTAACCCTGTCCAGGGATCATATTCCCAATGCCGTTCAGGTTGTAATATGGCCAATAGACCAGGCCTGAACCACTTTTCACCAGGACAATTTCTGAAACAATGGAACTCATCATAGTTTCAATATTTCCATTTGTATTACGAAGATAGGCAATAAGGTTCCAACCCTGTGACAGGCTGATTGGAGTATTCTGAGGTATTACAGCTATGCCATTTATGCACAATGCTACGGCTGACTGTGTTTTTACCTGGTAACCATTACCGGTAATCATGTTTCCGATATTGTTGATGCCATATACCGGCCAGAATACCTGGCCTGTCCCGCTTTTCGCAATCAGAATGTCCGGAATCACCGAAGCCATAACCATATCAATAGCCGGATTTGCAGGTTCAATATAGGTGGAGAAAATACCCCAGCCCTGGACCAAACTGATCACCTGTGTTTCAGGAACCACGGTCACATCAGCAATATCAGCAGAATCCCTTGGTTCGATTTTAAAAGCGGTGCCGGTATAGTTCAGTGGGCCGGTGACATTGTATTGCGAGCCGGTCAAAGGAGCATAGGTATAGAACATATTGTTTACACCGGCTGTACATGTACCATCGGAGATTAGCCATTCATCAGCACCCAGGCTGGGATTGGTACATGTAACATTCTCCACTTTGACCAAAACACCCTCATAATCTTCACACATCTGAGGAATAGTAATTACCACCGGCGCCGGTAAAATATTGCCGGATGAATTGACAATCAGGTAAGTGATGCTCTGGAGTTCGGTCATCCCAAGATCTTCGCTTACGGTAGCCCTGAGGGTAATCAGGTCACCCATGGAGACTGTGTTGACGGGCATAGATACATATACCCCATTCCAGGCGCCGGAGCCGTCCTGCAGGAAGAAGCCTGCAGGTGAACGGGCTGTTACTGTTCCACTGGTCTGTACAACCTGTCCTGCATAAGGAGAAACATTTGCCTGTCCCTGTATCTGATAAATAGTTATCACAGGCGGAATGAAATATGAAGCAACCGGGGAAGTGGTGTAAAGACCCAGATCATCAGTAGCTGTGATCCTGTAATATACAGTCGTACCTGTTGCCTGTGCAGGTATAGCTGACGACGTACAATATGTACTCCCTGAAGACAGGTTCATGGTAATGGTATTGGGAAAACTTATTCCATCCGTTCCCCAGCTTAACGACACATAACTGACTGTGCCATCATCGGTGACAGTAGCAGATACTGAAACATTGTCGGCAGAAATGGGTGCTGACGGCAAAATTGCAATATTACTCACCACGGGAGGGAAATTGACAGCGGTATAACCGGTCCAGGTGATATTGTCAATAACAATCTGGTATGCCGTCTTATTTGCTATTTTTATCACGATATTCCCGACAATAGACAGGTTGGTTACAGTCATAGTGTGCACAGAAAGGTCGTCGAAAGCAACTGATGTACCGACAGAAACACCGTTAATGAAGACCTCGGCCTGTCTGTATCCGGCACTGGTAAAACCTTTTTTCAGATCTACAGAGATGGAAGATATTCCTCCGGTCAATGTTTGTGAATGGCAGTCGCTCAGGCTTGCCAGATTGCGGAGCAGTAATCCTCTTCCGTTGATCTGGTAGCCGGCATCATCACGGGATTGAACATAGTACCAGGTGTATCCGTTATCTCCGGTGAATGATCCATTGGTGTATGAGGAAAAAGCTGCCAGATTGGTGAATGTCTCGGTTTGCGTAACGGGACCAGAGGAAGCGACTAAATAATTCTGAGTTGCAGAAGTGGTTATCAGAGTTTCATTATCGGTAGCCACAATGTAATAAAATACGGTAGTAGCTGCAGGCTGTGCCGTGATTGGCGAGGAGGTCACCCAGGTACTTCCTGTTGAAAGATTCATGTTTATTGAATTTGAAAATGTGAAACCATCTGTACCCCAGTGAAGAATTGCAGAGGTAACACTTCCATTATCAGTTATGGTTGCCGACACATTCACTACAGTAAGTTCATTGGGAGATGCAGGGGAAATGCTGAAGCCGGAAATTGATGGCGGTGTGTTGAGCGGGATACAAACATTAGCTGCGCCTGGACTAGCAAAGACCGGGACTGACTGGTATGTTCCGGCCGGGGCTATACTGTATGACCAGTTGGAGGCGAGTGAATTATCTGAAGCAGGATCACACAGGATGAGGGAAGGGCCATTCCCGTTTGGTCCGGTAGGCCATGGACTGACATTGCTGTATGTAACAGCATCAACAACATCTCCGGTAGTATTCAGAATAGTGATGGCAGCCCCGTTGTTGTCTAAATTTCCCAATGTCCAGCCGGTGGAAGTAATGGAGAAAAATGAATTGACCACGGAAGAATATTTTGCAAGTACAATATATGTTCCCGCAGCCATTGCCAATGGAGGAAATTCATAAGTAACTGCTCCTGTAAAATGGTAGCCGCCCAATGTTATACTCGCCGCACCGGCATTATACAGCTCGATAAACTCAAGAGAATCGGCGCCTGACCCCGGGTCATCATACATGATCTCATTGATCACAAGTTGGCCGATGGTATTGTTATATATGAAAGGGTAGTTATAAGGAGCTGACATCATATTATCTGCAAGATCTGAAATATTACTGATGGTCAAAGTATAGCTTTGCCCGGCAGTAACAGCGGCATTTAAAGCAAGAGTAACAGTATCGGCGCCTGTCAGAGTAACAACAGAAACAGTTCCAACACCGGTATAGTTAGCTGTGTTCTGGGCTGTTGATGAAGAAACGGCTTCACTGAACACCACTCTGATATTTGTGGAATTGATGAGAACAACGGATGCAACAGTGGGAGGGGTCACATCGACTGAAATCAATGTGAGGGTTGAAGCAATATCGCTTAGCTGGCTTGAACTGCTGAGAGCAACAGTGGAAACAGTTCTGGCAACGTCCCAGGTACCGGTATTGAGGTTGTAAGATCCGGTCAGCCTGCTGAATACGCTACTTACAGGATCACCAAAGAAAAAGGTGTTGGTTCCGTTACCGAATGTACCCTGAGAACTAATGTAATGATCGTTGTCGGGAAGCATATATCCGCCGGTAGCCGGTTTTGCGTTACCAACTGCTGTCCCGAAGAACACAACATCTAACGGAATGCTGGTGGCAGTGAGTGAAGATATATTACCGGCAAAGACAGCTATCCCGTCCGCACTGCTACCTCCATTACCAAGGACACCGCTTGTTCCTGCATTACCAAAACCATCACCAGACATGGTTTCTGTACTGATGGTCCTGATCCAGTTGGCAGACTGAATATCTGTTGAACCTGCACCATTTATCAGTTTGCCTGATCCACCAACATAAAACACATCGCCGGCCGCCACAGCACCAGAGGTGAGGTTAAATCCATATGTCACACCTCCTCCCGTGATCCAGCCAGTTGATGTGGCTGTTCCATTATTATTAAAAACAACCGAGTAATTGTTCAATGCAAAATTTATTGCCTGTGTGGCCCTTAATTGAACATACTCATACGGACTATCCGTACCGGAAGGGTTTGCATTATAGCCTGATATGAGTATCTGGCTATTAGCCAATTGCATCAAAGTAGTTAATAATAAACCACTTAACGAGATTTTTAATAGATTTTTTTCCATAAGACAGTAGTTTAAATTTTAAAAAAAACAATATCCATTTAGTAATTAACAGAATAAAAAATCTGTCCAGATGATTTTTTATTCAAGGCAAATTTTAAAAATTCTCAGGAATTCAGCAAATAAAAAACTGATTTCGGCAATTTATTTTAATATTTTTTATCACTGTTATCAGGTTAAAATGTTTGAGATTCTTCGCTTCGCTCAGAATGACAAGCTGTTCTGTAGATTTTTAAGGGAGTGGAGTTACTGAAGGCGAAGCCTCCAGTAACCCCACTCTTCCACCTCTTAAATGCTTGTCATTCCGAGCGAAACGAAGTGCAGCGAGGAAACTAAAGTTTGTTTTGTCATTTTTACCGGTCAATAGTGATTTTTTATAATGCAATCATTCAGATACTTGCATTATAAAATTAAACTAATTCTGATAAATTTTAATATTTTTAAGGTGTTCGTGAAATCGCTTTGCTAAGTTAACGATTTTAGATTTTTGATGTTATCATTAAATCAGATGATTATACATACTTCATTAATCATAAATCGTTGATCCTTGTTCTTAAATCAAAAAAGAATGACTTTAAAGACAAACACTATTTAGCGCTATTCACTGTGTTTGCAGGGTAGGTCAGAGTGGAAGCTGTATAAAGATATATCTGGTAACCTTGCCCGGGGATCATATTCCCGATACCATTCAGGTTGTAATATGGCCAATAAACCAGCCCGGCGCCGCTTTTCACCAGAGCTATGTTTGATACAATGCCACTCATCATGGTCACAATATTTCCATTGGTATTTCGCAGGTAAGCAATCATGCTCCAACCTTGTGGCAGGCTGATCGGAGTATTCTGCGGGATAATTGACATACCGGCTATATTTAAAGGGATGGCTGCCAGGGATTTTATCTGGTACCCGCTTCCGACAGCCATATTACCTATCTGGTTGACGCCGTAGGCAGGCCAGTATACCTGTCCTGGTCCGTTTTTAATAATCAGGATATCTGAAACAATGGAAGCCATTACAACATCAATGGCCGGATTAGTTGGTGCAACATAGGTGGAGAAAATACTCCAGCCCTGAACCAGGTTGATCACCTGTGTTTCAGGAACTACGGTCACATCAGCAATATCGGCAGAAAAACGAGGTTCAATCTTATACATATTTAAAGAGTAATAAACAGGTCCGGTAACATCGTATAAATCGCCAACTACTGCAGAATAAGGCAAACCCATGTCATCCACCACGCAGTCTCCTGAACTGTCATCCACCAGCCATTCGCCATTTCCGTAAGCATTATTGGTACATGCTGCATTGTGAACTGTTACCAAAACACCTTCATATCCGTCAGTCTGGCTGACCTGTGATGTTGTCAGAATTACAGGGGCTGGCAAAGGATTTGATGAGGAATTGATGATAAAAGAAGTAAGAGATTTGATTTCTGTCATATTATTGTATTCATCCACAAGCCCGGTAATAGTGACCGAATCACCCAAAGCCGGCTGGTTGGTAACATCATATACAAACACACCATTCCATTCTCCGGTGCCATCCTGTATAAAATATCCTGCAGCATTATATTTTCCTGTAACAACGCCCCGGGTGGTAACATAAAAGCCCCTGAGCGGTGAATCACCTGAAATATCAGTGGTATATTGAACATCGTGAACTGAAACATTTCCGGTCACATCATTATACCAATATATCATATTATTTACGCCATCAATCACCGTATAAGTACGATTCGGTCCTGAAGGGAATTCGACAGTTGCCGGAGCATTGGAACCATTAATTCTGAATTTGAACTGCAGTGTAGTTGTGACCATCAGTTGGGGTAATGTAACAGTGTAGATCATATCACTGTTAGGACCGGACAATAATGTACTACCCCAACTATTGAAGCTACCGGTAATATCCACAAAATCAGTGGATGGGTCAAATAACCCGATGGCATGATAATGTGACATGTTCACCTTAAATGAAACGTCAGCATTGGGAAGAGGGCAAACATTGGCGGCGCCTGGTGTGGCGTAAATGGTGGCTGATTGATAGATTCCGGCCGGGGTGACGCTATATGACCAGTTGGAGGCAAGTGAATTATCTGATAAAGGATCACACAGGATGAGGGAAGGGCCATTCCCGTTTGGTTCAGTCGGCCATGGACTTACATTGCTGTATGTTACGACATCAACGACATCGCTGGTCGTATTCAGAATAGTAATGGTTGCTCCGTTGTTGTCCAAGGTTCCTGAGGTCCAGCCGGTGGAAGTAATGGAGAAAAATGAATTGACTAAAGAAGGGTATTTTGAAAGTACTATATATGTTCCCGCAGCCATTGCCAACGGAGGAAATGCATAAGTAACTGCACCGGTAAAATGATAGCCGCCCAATGCTATGCTCGTCGCACCGGCATTATACAGCTCGATAAACTCAAGAGAATCGACACCTGAACCAGGGTCATCATACATGATCTCGTTGATCACCAACTGGCCGATGGTATTGTTATATATGTATGTGTAGGTGTAAGGAGCTGACATCAAATTATTTGCCATGTCAGCTATATTGCTGATGGTCAAAGTATAGCTTTGCCCTGCAGTAACAGCGGCATTTAATGCAAGTGTGACAGTATCAGTACCCGACAGGGTAGCCGTTGATAAAGCCCCGACACCGGTATAGTTAGCTGTGTTCTGGGCTGTTGATGAGGTAACGGCTTCACTGAATACAACTTTAATAGTCGTGGAATTGATTATACTTACTGATGAAACTGTTGGAGGAGTTATATCACCTGAGACGAGAGTGATTAAAGATGCAATATCGGCAAGCTGGCTTGTGGCGGAAAGAGTCTGAATACTACCGGTACGAATCACAGTCCAGCTGCCGGAATTTGAGTTGTATGTACCTGTCAGTCTGACATAATCATTTGAACCTGGATCAGGACCCATCCAGGTATTGGTCCCATTACCATAGGTCCCCTGAGCGGTGAGATAATGATCATTATTAGGAAGAACATATCCGCCGGTGGCTGGAACGGCAGATCCAACTGCAGATCCGTAAAAGATTGCATCAATGGGAAGGGTGGTGGATGTAAGTGAAGAAATCAGACCGGTAAACACACCTACACCATCGGCATTAGAACCCCCGTTACCAAAGACACCGCCTGAACTTGCAGTACCAAAACCATCTCCGGCAGTAGTCCCGGTATTAATTGTCCTTATCCAGGTGGCGCCTGAGATATCAGTACTTCCGGAACCATTGATACGTTTGCCTGTGCCCCCCACATAAAATACATCACCGGCTGCTACTGAACCGGATGTCAGGTTGAATCCATAGGTAAGACTGCCTCCTGCCACCCAACCGCTTGCAATGGCATTACCATTGGTACACCAGACAACACAATAATTGGTCGTGCTGAAATTAATGGCCTGAGTTGCTTTTAATTGAACATACTCATATGGAGAGTCCGTCGATGCCGGATTAGCCAGGAATCCGGAAATTAAAATCTGGCAATAGCTGTGTTGTGTTATTGTAATAAGTAATAAGCAACTTAATAAAATTCCGGTTAGATTTTTTTTCATATGGCATAAAATTATAACCAATAATAAAATATTACACTTTAATAATTAACTGAATAAAGAAAAAAACATCTGATTTTTGATCTTCACAAATTATACATTTTAAATAATACCACCAAGAAAAAACACTATTTTCACAATATTTTATTAATATTTTTTCTAATCTATGATTTGATAGTACATACAAGATCTCTTGTCCTACCTCATACAGGGGTCTCATGAGATTGCTCCGCTGGTTTCTTTTCTTCTTTTGCTTCCTCAAAAGCAAAAGGGCGCCACGAACGAGACGTTTCGACAAGCTCAATGTCCAGTCGCAAACTAAAGCGGGCGTTGAGCTTGTCGAAATGTCGAAACGCACCGTTTATAGTCAGCAGGCCATATATGATCAAATAATGGTTAATTTTGCAGTCTGAACTGATATTAAGATGGCACTAACAGGACGAGACAACAAACCACACATCGGGATATACGGCAGGAGAAACAATGGCAAGAGCTCGCTGATCAACCTGATTGCCGGACAGGATATTGCTATTGTGAGTGATCATGCCGGAACCACCACTGATCCCGTTAAAAAATCGTTCGAGATCAGTGGATTTGGCCCGGTAGTACTGATCGATACTGCAGGGATTGATGACTTCGGGGAATTAGGAGACAAACGGGTGGCCCGTTCGAAGGAATCCTTAAATACCATTGACCTGGCCATACTGGTGATTACGGCAAACCGGTTTGAAGAACCTGAAAAGTCATTGGTGAAAATCTTAAATACCCTCGAAATTCCCTTTTTTATTGTTCATAACAAGTCAGACCTGGAGCCCCTTGACCCACAGGTAAAGTCATCGGTTGAAGAAGAGACAGGCGCTCTCATTTGTGATTTCAGTGCATTAACATCAGATGCAGGACTGCTGACAGACCTTATCAGGAAAACCATACCGGCATCAGCGCTTAAAACACCTTCACTGCTTGGTGATCTCATCAGCTTTGGGGATATAGTATTGCTCATCACGCCGATTGATGCCGAAGCGCCTGAAGGAAGGCTTATTCTGCCGCAGGTACAAGCTATCCGGGATATTCTGAATAATGATGGTGTGGCTGTAATTCTGAAAGAAAGGGAAATTGATTCTTTTCTTCGTAAAACAGGAATAAAACCCAGGCTTGCAGTGACCGACAGCCAGGTATTCGTAAAGGCAGATGCATCGGTGCCTCCGGATATTCCGCTCACCAGTTTCAGTATCCTCCTGGCACGGTACAAAGGTGATTTTGAAAATTACCTGAAAGGTACACCTAAGATCTCAGAACTGAAGGATGGCGACCATATCCTGATCCTTGAATCCTGCTCTCATCATGTCAGTTGTGATGATATAGGGAGGGTGAAAATTCCCAGGTGGCTTTCCGCTTTCACAGGCAAAAAACTCGTATATGAAGTTGTTGCCGGTTTGAACAAGCTTCCTGTGGACATCGGCCGGTTTGCCCTGGTAATTCAATGCGGTGGATGCATGATCACCCGCCGGCAGCTGCATAACAGGCTTAAACCAGCCATAAATGCAGGCGTGCCGGTTACCAATTACGGAATGGCCATTGCCTATGTACAGGGAATTTACCGGAGAGCGATCTCTCCTCTGATCCCGGATCACAGCGAAGGGGTTGATTATTTATAGAATTTGAAGATTTGAAGATTTGAAAATTTGAAGATTTGAAAATTGAGATCACACACAAAATATTAAATATTTGGAATAAAGTCCAGTGACTGATCAGTTATCAATTAATCATGCCTTAATACCGGAATTAAACAATAAGTTTAATAATTAATTTTTTCAATTACTAATTTTATTGATTACCCGTATGTGTCATTCAATCATTATATTTTTACATTTTCAAATCCTCAAATTTTCAAATCTTCAAATTTCTTCTTATTTTTGAATGATTATTTGAAGAGAAAATGGAAGTCAATAAATTTATTTACGAACTTTTATTTCAGTACGATTGCGTTATCCTGCCTGATTTTGGAGGATTTATCGCAAACTACAGGTCTGCTGAAATCCACCCGAAATTCAATACATTCACTCCTCCGGGTAAAAATATTCTTTTCAACCGTAACCTTGTGCATAACGATGGGTTACTGGTCAGTTACATTGCCCGTATTGAAAATCTTGAATATCTCGCATCAAAAAACATCGTTGTCGGATTTGTCAGGGAAACCCTTAGAAAACTGGAAAAAGGCGAAAGAGTGACTTTTGAAGGGATAGGGGTTTTTTATTTTGACAAACAAAGGAATCTTCAGTTCGAACCTGACAGCTCTACCAATTTTCTTCTCGATGCCTTTGGTCTTCCGACCTTCCGCTTTCCCGGCATCAGGGAACATAACACTGAGAGACAAATCAGGAGAAAGGTCAGTGGTTCGGGCAAGCCTCGTCCGCCGATACATAAGGTCACAGCCAGGAAAGTACTGATAGGTCTGCCATTAGTGATTGCCTTGATTGTTATCCCTGTAAGATCAACAATTAACAGGAATTCAAGCCTGAGTTCCATTATTCCCCTGCCTTCATATCGGGTAACCCTCGTTCAGCCTGTTAAAGATAAGACATCCGGTGATAGTACAAATCTGGTTCCGGAATCAGTTAATGCTGCTTCTTTGCCATCACAAAATAACATTCAGGAAAAATCAGCATTGGCTCCAAAAACCGAAGTGCCGGTATTGACAGCACACCATGTAACGGGCGACAGGAGATTTTATGTTGTGGCCGGCAGTTTCAAATCGAACAAAGGTGCTCAAAAATTAAGTGATGAGTTGTCTGCCTTAGGATCAAATCCTGTCATCCTTGAACCCGATAATGGCAGAATAAGGATTGCTGTTTTTTCAAGTACCGACCGTCAGGAAGCTATTCAGAAACTGAACTCACTGAAGCCTGAACACCCTGACTACTGGTTGCTGGCCAAATAATCAGTTCTAAGTTCATAAAGTTCATAAAGTTTATAAAGTTTGTAAAGTTCAGAACAGTCAGAATTCAATTAACAATTTCAATCAAAAAGTTAGTTGACTGATGCCTGAAATTCGCAGGGATCAGTTCCCCTCCTTGCTTGCAGGGAGGGGTTAGGGGCGGGTAAAAATTAAATGCATCAATAACTTGAACTTTTTAAAAATTCAAAACATTTTCTAAATAATTAATTCCTAACTTTCAACTTTCAACTTTTAACTTTATAAACTGACTTACCATCCTGTGAAATAGCCCGCCAGTCCGGCAATTGCTCCAATCAATATGCACAGGCCCTTGCCAATCAGGAAGCTTTTTCTTGATTCAGCAATAAGTATCAGGCTGCCATGACCATCCTGAACAATTGAATTGGCAAGTAAAATGCTGAAAGGAATCATTCCTTCAAGGAAGAGAGTGATAAAAACCAGGTGAGGACCTGACTGTGGAATGATCCCGATGATCAGGGCAAAAATCAGAATGATGAGAAGGTTGTGTTGTATCCAGTTTTCCAGGTTGAAATAATCCCTGATAAGCAGAAGGAACAGCAATGTACCGAATGTCCACAGGAATATCCTGATAAGGTGCGATTTAAATACATGCTCTACCAGGTGTTCTTTCAGGAAGTGTTCTGATGTTGTGGCTACTATGAATACAGCGACCAGGCTGATGACCAGGAATGTGATTTTTTCCCAGGACTCCAGTGTCCAGTAACCAAAATTGATCTCGCCAACCACCAGCAGGATTATAAAAATAATGAGACCCAGCAGCAGTGCGGCACGCTCAAAACTGATATGTATGCCATGTGTACGTGGCCCGCTGTGTATCTTGTGTTCATGATGATCCTCCCGGTGTATTTTAAAATGCTTTTCGGTGAGAGGACTGAAATTTTTATTTTTGAATATCAGATTGACGGCCAGGCCAGCCACGATGGCCAACGGAAGAAGTATCGCATTTAATTTCAAAGCCACTGATGGCATTGTAGAAAACATGACGAACGATTCATCACCGGTAACGGCGATCATCACGGCCACCAATGCCCCGATATTTACGAACCTGTGCAGGTATAGGGATGCAATGGTGAATCCTCCGATACATCCGGGAACCACACCAATCACGGAAGCAAATATAACCTGCAGAACGGAAGACTTGCGAAGATGCTGACCCCACGATTCATTTGACTGTACATTGAGGTATTCAATGATAAGCATGATAACCATCACGAAACTGGTGATCATCAGCGCTTCTTTGAGTGTTTCAAGTATCGTCATTGCTTAACAGCCTTGTTTATCTATTTGCAAAGAAAAGAAAACTTGCTGACAGGAAAAGACTTTTAAGAAGAAAAGTGCAGTACTTTTGCGGTCTGAACAACCTGACCCGGACGAGCCGGAACCAAATAAGAAATCACAAATCGCAATCCGCCGTGGCGGAACAAATATCAAATAAATAATAATAAAAAAAATCAATGTTATCCGGTAAAAATAACAAAACTAATCTAAGATTCCTCACTGCACTTCGTTTCGCTCGGAATGACAAGCATTTAAGAAGTGGAAGATTGGGGTTAACGGAAACTTCGTCTCCGTTAACCCCAATCCCTTATAAATTAACAGAACAACTTGTCATTCTGAGCGAAGCGAAGAATCTCAAACATTTTAACCGGACAACAATGAAAAAAAATACCAAATTCAAAGTAGTTTTTTCGTAATTGAAATTTTGACCGCCGTGGCGGATTGTTTATTATTTGTGATTTGTTTTTTGTTATTTGTGATTTTTTTCCAAAATGTGTCAAGATTTCAGAAATTAGATACAAAAAATGAAACCCTGCCTTATTTTCTGTACATTGCTGTATTTCAGTTCATTTTATTCTTTCGCACAGGATAAAGAATTCAGGAACGACAAGTTCATCCGGCATTTGTACCACGACAGCTCGTATGTGAACCATAAGACAAAGCTTATTAAGTTATTTGCCCATTCGAAGCCGGGACAATGGGGCGAGTTTGTTAAAGGGGTTGACGAAGAACTTGCTACTCAGCGTAAGATCATTGCATTGACTTTTGATGCCTGCGGAGGAAAACACGGAAGTAAATACGACAGGGAACTGATAGAATTTCTTAGAGCAGAAAAGATTGCTGCAACATTATTTGTCGCCGGAATATGGATAGATAAAAACACCGAAACGTTCAGAATGCTAAGTCGTGATACTTTATTTGAGATAGAAAATCACGGATTTAATCACAAACCCTGTGCAGTAGATGGAGAAAGTGAGTATGGGATCAGGGGAACCCATAATGTGCCGGATGCATATGATGAAATCGAGGCCAATGAGTTAAAGATACAGAAACTCACCGGCAGGCGGCCCTTGTTTTACCGTTCAGCTACTGCGTATACCGACGAAGCATGTGCTAAAATTGCCCGCCAGCTTGGTGTTACGGTCGTAAGTTTTGATTTATTGTCAGGAGATGCCATCCCTCACAACCCGGTGGATACTATTGTACATAATGTTTTGAAAAATATGAAACCTGGAGCCATAGTAATCATGCACTTCAACCGGCCCGAATGGAACACTTATGAAGCCCTGAAAAAGATCGTCCCTCAACTCAGAAAACTGGGCTATAGCTTTACACGCCTGCAAGATTATCCGCTAAAGGAAGACAAGGCTTCAGAATGATGGATGATGGATGATGAACTATGAATGATGAGTTATGAACTCTGATGAAATAATGATAGATTTTAGATATGACAATTATTTCAGGACTCAGATTAGCTGTATCAAATACCCCGGAGTACATAACAAAACATATTATGAAAATAGTTCATGCCCTGAAGGGGCAATTGCAATAGCACAGGGCAACGTCCTGTGAAATATGAAGTGAATAAATATTATTCAGCCCTGAAAGGGCGAAAGCATAATACGATACCATAATTATTAAAAGTTTTTGTAAGTATGATATTAGAGAGGTTCACGTATAGTTTTGTAAGAGCACCGGGTGAAACTCTCAGTCGTAACTCGGCTTTAGACAATCTTAAAAAGACGACAAAAGCAAAATAGTGAATGCTCAATCACAGATAATAATGTAACCGTCTTTGCCATTGTAAGTCATATTCCAGTGCATCATTATATCACGACCTATAAGACAATCAAATCCTTTTAGAGGGCAACTCACAACAGGAACTTCTTTTCCGCTGCCCCAATGGAATTGAATATAGGCATAATAAGCAGGACGTTCCTGTTCGTCCTGAACAGAAGTAACTTTTTGAACACCTGTTTGAATAAGCATCAATGCTTCGGCAACCTTTGGTGTAATGACAGTTCCAAAAGCCCCTGTGTCAATTAAGGCATTAATCCTTACAGATGGAACAGGATTACCTTCTGCAGCAAGTTTCTGTGCAACTGACTTAGGATGTGTAATAGTTATTGGTATGATAGCGCCTCTGTTTTGCAATGCAATTCCGGGGTGAATGGGAATGAGAATTTTTTTACCCTCCTTCTCTACTTGTTGAAGACCGCCAAAAGGTATTGTAACTATCATAGTGCTGCAGTTGAGATAAAGTTTACCGGTGTGGTTTCGGACATAAAATAAACGAGGAAACTACCTTCAATGCCGTAGTTATTAACACCTTCTTCAGCCGCCGCATTATAGGTATCAAATGACCCGACAACCTGTTGCTCGTTAACAAGAATATACTTGTTGCGATAAAGGTTTAAGAGGTTATCAAAGTCTCCTTTGACATACTCTAAATTTTGAGACATTTTTTCCTTTAACATTTTATGAAGTTTTATTACTATTTTTGGACTGCAAAGATAAAAAAATTTTCCTGTTAACCATTCTTTTCCGATATTTACACTCCGTAAAGGTATCCACACAAACATAATTCCGTCCTGCCTTGGCGGGAATTAATGCTATGAGCAACCCAACGATAAATAAATACTATTCTGCACTTGACAGGGTATTGCAATTCGGCAAATCGTCGAACGAACAAAGTATACGCACCCCGTTCCTGAACCTGCTCAACGAATATGCCCGCAAGCAAAACTACGAGGTAGTGGCAGAAGTCACCTGTCTGGGAACAAAAGGCAGGCCGGTGCGCCCCGATGGCATTGTAAAAAACCTTTTCGGCCTTGACATCGGACTTTGGGAAAGCAAGGACGAAAAGACCGATCTCGATGACGAGATTGATGCCAAGATCAGGAAAGGATACCCACTGACCAATATCCTGTTTGAGGACAGCCAAACCGCTGTGCTTTACCAGCGGGGCGCTGAAATTAACAGGGCGCCGGTAAGGGATGCAGATCAACTACACAAGCTGCTGATTGATTTTTTTGCTTATAAAAGCGATACCGTTTATAAGTTTGAAGACGCCCTAGAAAAATTCAAAGCCGATATTCCCATCATCGTTGAAACCTTACGCAGCCGGATTGAAGCCGCCGGCAGGAAAAACAAAAACTTTATAGCAGTCAGCGCCACTTTCCTCGAACTATGCAAGACCGAGATCAATCCGGCGATTACCGAAGCCGATGTGCGTGAAATGATGATACAGCACATCCTTACCAGCGACCTCTTTAGCAAAGTATTTGACGACCCTGAATTTCACCGCCACAACAACATTGCCCGCGAACTGGAAAAACTGGTTGAAACCCTGTTTGACTACAGCGAACGCCGCAACCTGCTTGGTCAGATCGAGCATTATTACGATGCCATCAACAGCGCTGCCGCAGGTATTGCCGACCACCACGAAAAACAGAAATTTCTGAAAGTGCTCTACGAAAACTTTTATAAGGTATACAACCCCAAGGCGGCCGACCGTCTGGGCGTAGTATACACCCCGAATGAAATCGTAAATTTCATGATCGAAAGCACCGATTACCTGCTGCACAAACATTTTAATAAAACTTTGTCCGATAAAAACGTGGAAATATTAGACCCGGCCACCGGTACGGGCACTTTTATAACGTCTATTATTGATTACATTCCCAACCACCTCTTAGTTTACAAGTACAAAAATGAAATACACGCGAACGAAGTGGCCATCCTGCCTTACTACGTGGCTAACCTGAACGTGGAGTTTACCTTCAAGCAAAAGATGGGTTATTACGAAGAATTTAAAAACCTCTGCTTTGTGGATACGCTCGATAACACAGACGCCCTGGCATACAGCGGAAAACAACATGATCTTTTCGCACTGACAAGCGAAAATACCGAACGCATTAAAAGACAAAACAGTAAAAAGATTTCGGTTGTAATTGGAAATCCGCCATATAATGCCAACCAGTTAAATGAAAATGAGAATAATAAAAACCGGGAATATCCTGCAATTGATAAGCGAATAAAGGATACCTACATAAAACATAGTACTGCGCAAAAGACAAAATTATATGATATGTATACCCGGTTTTTAAGATGGGCTACAGATAGAGTGGATAAGAATGGAATTGTCGCGTTTATCAGCAACAGTTCCTTTATTAATTCAAGGACTTATGATGGTTTCAGAAATGTAGTTGTTAAAGAATTTAATGAAATATGGATAATAGACTTAAAAGGAAATGCAAGGACAAGTGGAGAACAAAGAAGGAAAGAGGGCGGAAACGTATTCTCTGATTTAATCAGAGTGGGGGTTTCTGTTTATTTTTTAATAAAAAAGGAAAATGAAGAAGGTTGTAAAATTTATTATAATGCAATACAAGATTACGTAAAAGCGGATGAGAAAAAAGAATATTTGCAGGTAAATAAATTACAGAATTTAAAGTTTGAAAAAATTATTCCTGATAGAAATAATAACTGGATAAATCTTGCTGAAAATGATCTTGATTGTTTAACAGCACTTATTGATAAAGATGTAAAATCAGGCAAAAGCAACAAAGCTCTTTTTATTAATCATTCTTTAGGAATAGCAACAAATAGAGATGAATGGGTATATGACTTTTCACAAAATAATCTTGAAATAAAAATCAAATATTTTGTTGACATTTATGTCAGTGAATCAACAAGATGGAATAATTCAGATAAAAAATATCTGATAAAGGATTTTGTTGATAGAAAAATAAAATGGACATCAGAATTAGAAGCTTATCTGCAGAAGAAATATCCATTAGTCTATATAAAAAATAGAATACGTGAAGGAATTTATCGACCATTTATTAAACAATTTGTGTATTTTGATAAAGTAGTTATTCACAGATTATATCAACAAGAGAATTTTTGGGGAATAGAAAATACTTATGAAAACTTTGTAATTTGTATAAATACAGGTGGTAAAGAATTTAATGTCATAGCTTGTGATTGTATTCCTAACAATCATTTTAATGGGGATTCTCAATGTCTTCCACTCTACAATTATAATAAGCAAGGTATCCGTAAAGATAACCTCACCGACTGGGGCATAGAGCAGTTTGTAACGCATTACAATGACAAAACAATTACAAAAGAAGACATCTTCCATTACACGTATGCAGTGCTGCACAACCCGGCATACCGCAAAAAGTACGAGCTGAATTTAAAGCGTGAGTTTCCCCGCTTGCCATTTTATGAGGATTTCCGGCAATGGGCTGCCTGGGGCAAGTCGTTGATGGATTTGCATATTAACTACGAATCCATTGAACCATTTCCCTTACAGGAGCACACTATTGTAGTAAAAGCAAAACCCGGACTGCAAAAGGAAATGTTCAGTATTGCAGCAGAGCCTGAAGTGATGTTTGGCAAAATGCCGAAAGTTAAAGTCAGACTGAAGGCCGATAAGGAAGCCGGAACGATTGAAATTGACGAGAATACCTCTTTATCAGGCGTACCTAAAGAAGCCTGGGATTACAAACTTGGTAACCGCTCAGCCCTCGAATGGATACTCGACCAGTACAAGGAAAAGAAACCCACCGATCCCACCATCGCCGAAAAATTCAACACCTACCGCTTCGCCGATTACAAAGACCATGTGATTGACCTGCTGAAACGGGTGTGCACAGTGAGTGTGGAGACGATGAAAATAGTAAATGAGATGGGAAAAA